>WTAT01000211.1 GCA_013139415.1 Desulforhopalus sp. | reverse complement strand
CCGAAGTCCGTTCACGAATAGTCGAACTCCTTCCATCGAAAAACACCCTGGAAAACAAACTCTATATAGAGAAAATACACTTTCGGGATAAGGCGGGACTGCCCAACAGTATTGACCTTACTGAACCTGGCCAGCTTGAACATCTGGAGTGGCAGGTCAGAGAACACCGAAAGTTTCTGAGAAGCCTGCAAGAGCAGGATGTCTCCTTTAAGCAGGCTGCCGCTGACTGGTACAAAACCATCTATCGACCACTCGCAACCATCATCGACAACAGCAAACTGGTCAAGTCCTTTCCGGGACGTACGGTTGACGACCTTTACCTGTATATTTCCATCCATCAATGGGAAGTAGGCAGCAAACGGACATACGGTATCGGCGTTGATAAACTCATCCCCACCGACATGGAGGCCTTCCGGCAAAAGATGGCAGAACATAAAGAACAAGAATATCCGGACATGAAGCAGGAAATTTCGGTCTTTATCCTCCTCAATGTTGAAGGTAAATACGAGCAACAGGTCTTTGATAAACTGCTGACTCTTGAGGAAGTCCGCGAGGTTCACTCCGTTAATGGCTCCATCGATATGATCGCCAAAATCACCCTGATGCGCGACCTGCTCTCCTCCGATGCAGAAATCCTCTCCCAGTTTATTCAGTCAACGATCAGACAATGGAAAGGTGTGGTATCCACTCAAACGCTGATACCCGGCATGTCCAGAATAAAGGAGAAGGACAGGTGTCATCTCTGATGATGAAATGTTCATCGCGTCCCCTCAACTCAATTGTTCGGCTGATTTTCCATTTCGATCATTTTGGCCTTCAGTAAGCTGGCAACTCGATCAACATCTGCTTTCGTATCTCGAATGGATGCCTTTTCGACTTCATGGACACTAAGTGTCATGACTTCCCAATCAAAATTTTCTTCTTCGCAACGGATTGCCAAATCCAGTCCCATTTGATTTAACGTTAGACTGTCCCAACGAATAAACACAGTGCCCGTGTTATCCACTTCTTGCACTCTGCCTTGCCAACCAGAAATGTCAAACTCAAAATCTGGATCATTCACACCTGATTTTACAGCTACTGACTCACCAATTTTAAATTTCATATTGCTTCTCTCTTTCTATTTTTTTTCGACGCCGGTATCACTGGAAACAAGCGGGATTACCGACCAAGATTATTCGCAGCTGTGAGCTTGGATAACCGATAAATGTTATTCTCATAAATCAACAGACTCATGTTATGTGGTTAGCGCTCTTGCACCAGACGCAATTCTTGCACCGACATATTGTTGAGCAAATTGCAGATATTCTCTTCCTCCGTTTGTTCTTCGCTGAATTGACCGATAAATTGAGGCCATGACTTTTATACGTTGTTCTTCTGGGATAGAAGACAAATCTTGCTCAACTATTGCAACCATTTCATTAAATTGTTCTTTTTCTGCTGTAGTACCAAAATTTAATTCTAAATCCTTGAAATAATATTTGTCAAAAAACAGCTCTAATAACCCAATAGCAGTCTTATCATTAAATAGTTCCTCGCAATTCAATTCGAAACCACACAAAATTGATTCAATCGTATTTGAGATGTCTTGGAGTTCCATAGAATCAGACATTTGATTTGTTTCATAAAAGGGTACTTTTCGATAATTTCTGCTCTGATTCGCATTTTTAAAAAATGAGCAACCTTCACATTTAGCAATATTACGCGTTTGGCCGCAACAGAGGCTACATATAAAAGTCTCATTTACTTTGCACTTTCTCTTGCCTTTTCTGGAGTTACAAATAGAACATTTTGCCATGATATTTCCCGTGTTACTCTTTTTCAACGCAATTAGCGTAGTCTGCGATTTATATTTCAATTTGCCTGGAATCTTGTTTGATCAGTGGTACTGGGCTATTATCTGGTTAACCTGATTTAGAACGCAATCCATCTTTATCAATCCATCTTTATCAATCCATCTTTATCTATCCAGCTGTCCATAGCTGTTGCTGGCAGTTGTTTTTTTCTCCGCTGCCTTTCCCTTTGCAATTTCTTTTTCAAATTGTAACTGTTCAGCAGCACCCCATCTGTGCACGATCAGCCCGCCCAGCATACAAATGTATCGAAGTCTGCGCTTATCTGCTGATCGCGCTGCTTGAGCACACCTGGAGCACTGCTGAACAGTTAGAGTTCTCGGTGTTTTTAGGTTTCTTGCAAAGACCTGAACAGTTACTTTCAAATTAGCCATTGTGACTCTTTTTGTCATTCCCGCGCAGGCGGGAATTCTGTGATCCTGCTCTCATGTACAAGAAACAAATATAATATTTGTACATACCAGACCACATTTTGACAAATCGTAATGAAATTTTGTTAGGAAGTCTGACGCAGCATTAGAGGCTTTTTCCCCTGTTATGCAGACGCAGTATAACAGGAAGAATCTATTCGTCATAGCTAGAAAATCGAATCCATATGTAGGTGATTTTGAATCTTCCTCGCAGCTTTGTATTCATAGCAGCTTTGTATTCATAATTTGTCTGCAGTAGTTCATTGCTCCGTCGAGAGTCGATATCTTGAGGGATCGAATGACAACCCTGTGGGATTTTTTCTCTGTTGTTATCAACACATTAAGTCTACGTCCACAGAATTGGCTGAGTTTCATACGTAATCAGGACTAAAAAAAGCCCTGAGCGTTCAAGTACTCTGGGCTTTCGCATTCGATCTGCTTGTCACACTCCCGGACCCTCGGCCTATCCATTAACTGGACAAAAGCACCAATGACCACTAACTTTGTTGAAAGTTTATTGTAATTATCATTTGCATCCACTCAGATTGATTCCCACAACAAATCATTTTATATGGAAATCTGGATCACTTCAGCAATACTCCTTTTTACTATTTATCTGCTTATAACGGAAAAAATTTCTGTGGATCTGACTGCTATCGGAATCATGGTCCTTCTTGTCGTCAGCCGCATCCTGAGCCCTAAAGAGGCTATCGGCGGCTTTGCTAATCCTGCGGTAATTACAGTCGGCGCCATGTTTGTTGTCTCAAAAGGGATGATGCGAACAGGAGGAGTCGAATTCCTGGGCAGAAAGATCATTAAGGTGGCCGGGGGAAATTACAAACTTGCCCTGATCATCATCTTGCTTTCCGTCGCCATTGCCTCCGCCTTTATCAATAATACCCCGGTAGTAATCCTCTTCATACCGGTGGTTATGACCATGTGCTGCGAATACGGTCTCAGCCCGTCTAAATTCCTTATTCCGGTGTCCTACGCTTCAATTCTTGCCGGAACATGCACACTCATCGGTACCTCAACCAATATCATTATCAGCGACCTCAGTGTTAGTTTCGGCTATGATGGCCTCTCCATGTTCGAACTCAGTAGTCTTGGGGTGCCACTAGCCATAGCAGGTATTATTTTCCTCTATTTCGTAGCACCAAAAGTGCTGCCGGCCCTTGCCAACCCTATCTGTCAGCTGCAGGACAGTGCGCACCGACAGTATCTGGCTGAACTGAAAATTCCGGAAAAAAGCAACCTGATCGGCAAAAATCCTGAAGATGTCTTCGGAGAAAAATACTCCAGTATCAACGTGATTGAGCTCATCAAAAAATCGCATATTTACCACCCTAATCGTCATAAAATAGCCATCACCGCAGCTGATATTCTGCTGGTGAAGGGCTCATTAAATGACCTGGTAGCCATCCTGCACAATGAACAGGTTGAGCTGCCGACATCGGAAAAGGGCCTGGTCCTGGGAGCACAAAAAGACGCCCCGATCGTTGTGGAACTGATTATATCCCCCCACTCGACACTACGGGGACAGCAACTTCTGAAAACTAACCTTGCCAAAGACCCCGATGTTAATATCATAGCGGTCAAACGCACTAATCTGCATTTATCAGAGAGGCAAATCCACGATGTACGTCTGCAGACCGGTGATATTCTGCTTATCTGGTGTCACGAAAGCAAACTGGCTTCCATCCGTTCCAACACGGAATATGTTGTCATTGAGGACGTCTATGAAGAATTAGTGCACAAAAGAAAGGCTGCGTGGGCGATTATCAACTTTGTCTGCATGATTGGTACTGCCACCCTTGGCATTGCCGATATCATGACCTGTGCACTGACAGCAGCCTTTCTCATGATCATCACCGGCTGTCTGCAGATGCGTGATGCCTATCGGGCGCTCCAGGGGGATGTGCTGCTGCTCATTGCCGGAACCATAGCTCTTGGAACCGCCATGCAGAAGACGGGTGCCAGTCAGCTCTATGCCGAGAGCTTTCTCAGCTTTTTTTCCGGTTTTTCACCAGCGATAGTGCTCGGTGCCATCATTTTACTCACCAGTATCTGTACCCAGATACTCAGCAACAACGCCACTGCAGTACTATTGCTCCCTATAGCCATCTCCACCGCACTTGGCATTGGAGTGGACCCCAAACCATTTATTGTCGGTATCTGTTTCGGGGCCAGTGCCTGTTTTGCCACCCCAATGGGCTATCAGACCAACCTCATGGTATACGGTCCCGGCGGATACAGCTTCATGGATTATATGAAGCTGGGTATCCCGCTGAACATTTTCGTGGTAGTGGCCTCGACCCTGCTGATTCCACTGATTTGGCCTTTTTAAAGCTGTAAGCAGACGCATTCAGGATCTTTTCTAAGTGGCTTACTTGTTAATATCGGCGATAAAGGTATTAGACGATTTAATAGCAGCGTTCATCTCCCGAATAAGGACCTCGATTTCACCCTTGAGATTGGCAAACTCAGACTGCAGGGAACCTATAGCCTGGGCATTGAGATTATGTTTTAAGAATAAAACATTGTCCTTGAAAATTTTAAGAACCGGTTCCATGCTGGCTTCTGCACGATGCATTGTAGCCAACATTTCCTTGTATCTCCTCTGGGTCGACCTCAACTTTGCTTTACTGGACCGGCGAAGCTCATTGCTCTGATATTCCGTCAACTCCTGTTCCCATTCGTCAAAGAGATCTTCGGCAACCGACTCTACTTTTTCAATACGAGCAGAAACTTCCTGGGCTGCATCTTCGCTATCTTCATATTCGCTGTTGAGCCTGTCATAGGCTTTTTTAAGGTTTGTCTCTTCAAGTTTTACCACCGAATCAAACTGTTCCAGTGCGGATTTAAACTGCTCCTGAGCCTCAGCTTGGGAATCCCGGGCATCCTCAACTCGATCCACCATAATGTCGCGCTTATGTTTGCCGACCTTTTCCATGGCGCTGTAATAGGTTTTTGAACAACCGCTGAAAAAGAGCATAAAAAAAGTCAGCGTGATTACCGCAACATACTGTTTATACATCATGATTTTACCCACCCTTGGTTCCCTCCTGTTATGTTTAAATAAAAATAATCCATAATTGAAATGACATGCACTTACTGCATCATACCCATAAGAATCACGTCATGCAAAAATCTTCTCATGATCTACACATTACTCGTACGAACAAAGGCACCATGGTATAATTGTTGGCAGTATTTTTCCTTAATTCGTCTTATATGGTCCACTCCATAGGCCGAGACCATATATCAAAAAGCAAGTAGAACAAATCAGAAGGCCCTCATGACTGAAAATAAAGATTCCACCCCAAAACACCACACTCCCTGCCCCGGCTGTGGCGGCTCCGGCCAGACCTCCTTTTTCGGAGGTGCCAGCAGGTTCATGCTCACCTGGGAAGACTGTCCCGACTGCTGTGGTACCGGCATAGTACTTGATGAGAAGAACACCGATCAACAAGAGAAACCCGAAACGAAAGATAATTGATGAAGGTGCCGGAACGGGTTATAATCTCATATAAAATTTGCCTACTCATTAGTGCCTTACTCCTGAAAGCCTGCCATAAAAAACAAGAAATCTGGAGAGTGTATTAAAATTAGAAACTTAAAGATAGCACCAAGGCACTTATCCCGGCTTATTTTCCCGTTTACCGGGGTTAGATCAACAGACTCGCAAACTACTTTCACAACTGAACCATGACACCAGCTATCAACGCAGCCAAAAAGAAAAAAATTGCCTACAAGGTCCACCAGTATACCCATGATCCCAGCCACGATTCCTACGGCAAAGAGGCGGCTGAAAAGCTCG
>WTAT01000447.1 GCA_013139415.1 Desulforhopalus sp. | reverse complement strand
CCCGCGAAGGCGGGAATCTTGTTATTTCAATATCTTCTAGATCGAAGTCGGAGTTTATGCCCTGTTTTGAAGGGTGCTTATCTCCCGCCTTCGCGGAAATGACGCAAAAGTGGCAAAATGTAGTTTTCACGACGCCATCAATATTCAGATTTGTAATAGGGATTATTCCGCGGCCGCGTAACCATATCGATTGAGGCTTCCAGCCCAACCCCATCAAGAAACTGTTTCAAACCGACCCGCTCAATAGTTTCTCCGATGCGCTAATGATCAAAGCCATTGCCATTCCACCATTCAATCATGGTTTCACTGAGCTGTATGAATCTATCGACATCTTCTTCTGTCTCCATCTTAAGAAAGGGAACAAGCATTGTCCCGCCCATAGTACCAACTTTCAAGACGTTCTTGCCGCCAAGCAGGAGAGTCACCCCTCGTTCTTTTCCAGGAGACAGGGCTTGCGGCATCACGTTTATGCAGTGCATGCAATGGACACAGTTCTTGTTATCGATGACCATTGTCCCATGTTGAAGCGAGATGGCACGTGTCGGGCAGTTATTGATAACGATATTTACCAGGGAGTCTATACTGTTTTTTTCTATCCAGGCCTGCACAGCTGCAGAATCCATCTGGATCGAATCCCTCCACATGCCGATGACAGCCATGTCAGAACGAAAGATGGAATTACTGCAGTCATTAGGGCATCCGGAAAATTTGAATTTGAATTTATAATTATATTGTGGCCGATGAATTTCACTCACGAAATACTTCAGTGTTTTATAATGCACCTCTAAGGTGTCATAACAGGCATGTTCACATCGGGCCGGGCCGACGCATGAGGCGGCGGACCGCATAGCTGCTCCTGCCCCTCCAAGATCCCACCCAGCCTGATTGATCTCGTCAAAACATTCCTGAACTTTGGCCTCTTCAATTCCCTGCAGCATGATATCTCCTGTCTGTCCATGCAGGGCAATTAATCCGGATCCGTGTTTCTCCCAGGTGTCACACAGATTACGCAACATTTTGGTGTTGTAGTGCAGGCCGGGAGCAGGCTGAACGCGAAAGGTATGAAACTCAGCAGCCTCTGGAATTTTATCCTTGATCATACTGCGGCGGCCGATAACTCCACTTCCATAGCCGTGAACTGTTACCAGACTCCCCCGCCAGTAGCCTGTCCTGGTTTGGTAGGAATATTCCAGTTGATCCATTACACCTCTCAGCATTGGCTTTTTGGTGCGTTCTGCCAGTTCTTTGATACCGGATATAAAGCTTGGCCATGGCCCCTTTTCCAACTCATCAAGCATGGGGGTCGGATTCAGGAATGTATTTTCTTGAGAGGAGGTCGCTTTTTCTATCTCATTACCATTATTGGCTTTAATCATATCATTTCTCCTGCGGGGCATATATCAGTCCTTTTCCATAGCCATCTAACAACTTCGAATTAACTTTTTACGAGTTTATCAAAGAAGGCAATTTCGTAAAAAGTCATCTGCTCCGTCATTCCCGCGAAGGCGGGAATCCAGAAGATGTTGAAATGACGAGATTCCCGCCTTCTCGGAAATGACGAAAAATTGGCAAAATGTAGTTTTTACGAATTCATCAAAGAAGATAAACTCGTAAAAAGTCGAATTTCCGTTTGGCTAGGTAAAAGGCTATCACCCGAACTCTCTGCGATTATATCGGGTGATATCCGGTGAATAATTAACGAGGAACAGGTGCTTGTTTCAGGGCGGTCATCACGGTAGACAGCTCGACCAGAATACCCAGGCCTTCCTGAACCTCAGGGCGCTTCATGGCGGACATCATGCCCCAAATACCACGTATCGGTTCAATGTTTTCGAAGTCAACCTGTTGCATCTTGCTGCCAACCCTTTCTGTCATCCCCAATATTTGTTCCAGTGCCTCAAAAGTACCCCGCTGTTTGAGGTGTTCCAGCCGTTCTATAGAATCATTAAAGGCAAGTTTAGATAAGCTGGTCGCATCTTTTTTCATATCCATAAGCGAGCCGAGCATTTTTATACCATCCGCCAAATTACCCATATTGACGATAAACTGCCGGAGAAGTTCCTGCAGCTGGTCAGGTTCAAAACCGTGCAAGGTGTTTTGCAGTTGTTCGGTCAATTCCTTGAATAATTCCTTGGAGTAAGGCTCAAAATCTTTTTTAAATTCCATAATTTGATTCAAAGATTTTAAGGCCTCGGTCATGTTTTTACTGGAGATGAGCAGTTGGCCTATCATGTCTCCGACATCTTCCAGATTAAATCTGCGATCCAGGCCGCTGAGTTTGCCTATGGCGCTGATCACCATCTCGTTAATAAGTGGTTCTATATCCTGCTTGAGTTCCACGTATGGTCGGATTGCCTGTTTGGCCTCTCGCATTTCTGCGGTGAGTTCGTCCAGCCTCGCCAGGATTTTTTCTTCATTTGTCATGGTGGTCTCCCCTAATCCTGGACTTTACCGGCAAGTGACATCTGGGCTTCGAGGGGCATCTCCTCTCCACTGACCAACTTGTTCCAGTACACCCATTTAAACATCATTTTACCCCAATGATTGGCCTTGGATTCACCGAGCAGTGAGAATGGGCCAATTCCTGGAAGTGGGAATTTGCCTGGTAATGGTTCGTAGTCATAGTTGAAATCAATGAGCGCAGCCTTGTCGAACCCTGTCTCAATAAAGCAGTTGGCATGGCCATCAAAGTCTTCGCGTAATGGTTCCCCATTAATTTCACGCATGAAGTTTTCCACCATGACCTCGGCGGAGAAATGGGCCACCGAACCGGCCTTGGAAGTCGGGAGGGTTGTTGTATCACCCAGAACGTACATATTGTCAAAATTGTCGGCCTTGAGGGTGTGGTTATTTGTCTTTACATAACCAATTTCATCCATGGCTACACCGGATTTGACCAGGTAGCTGGAACCGACATTAGGAGGAATAGATACCAGCAGATCAAAATCAATTTCTTCACCCCCGGCAGAGACAATCTTTTTGTTCTTGCAATCCACTTCCGCCAAATCATAATTGGCGGTGATTTTGATGTTTTTCTGCTCAATAAGTTGAGAAAAGAAGGCACTTGCCTTGGGTTTGGTAAATGCACCGGGGAGTGGTGTGACCAGCCTGATCTCTATCTGGTCGCGCAGCCCACGCTCAGTAAAATAGGCATCTGCAAGATAGACAAATTCCAGTGGAGCCACGGGACATTTGAACGGAAATTCGGCAATATTGAGAATCAGTTTACCGGATTTGAAATCACGCATGGCACGGCTCAGATTAACCGCACCTTCCAGCGTGTAGAAATCAAAGGCTGTTTTCTGCCATTCATCAGCGAGGCCGGGAATTTCCTCTGGAGCAAGAGACACGCCGGTGCAGACAATGATTTTATCATATTCGTAGCTCCCGGCAGTTGTCTCCACACGTTGATTGTCGGTGTCTATAGCAACTATTTCATCAACAATAAAGTTCACACCTTTGGGAATAAATTCACTGCGGCTGCGGACAACATCTTCGGGTTTATAGATCCCAAATGGAATAAATAAAAGACCGGGCTGATACACATGTTTGTCATCCTTGTCGATAATTGTAATAGACCATTCTTCAACAGAGAGAAGTTTGCGTAGCTTGTTGGCAACCATGCTTCCAGCACAACCTGCACCGAGAATAACGATTTTTTTCATACCACACCTTCTGTATGTAGAGAAATATATTTATGGTTTCCTGGAGGAAAACCCGTTAATCCGGCACTAATCATTGTTTAATGCCTTGGATTTTGTGATAATTTGTCGTTTTGGGCTTAGTCGTTATAGATGCAAGTTAATTTGAGTCTTAAGTAACTGTGAGCGGGTAAAAGGATAGGGTAACCCTGGCATTCTTTTTCTTCAGAAGTCTCAGCTGGGGTATCTGTTACAAGAACAACAAAATAGTGGTTGTCTGCGGAAATTACTCGACCGTAGTTCAGGACGGAAAGTTCGGCACACGTTGTTTCTCCTGCACCTTCTTTTGGTATTGCGAGGTAATTGAGAATGGGCATTGTTGCTCCTTTTGAATGAGTGAGAAGCTACCGCATTATAGATTGTTATGCACTGTACCACATCGAAGTAAAAAAAAATTGATATAAATCAATTTTAATGATCAGTAACTCAAAAAAAATATCGGTTAGCTTGGGTTTTCTGCAATTCTCCAACACCAGAACAATGTTAAGTGACAATTAAAACGTGCCAAATGACAATTACCAGGCTACCCGTAAGTCACATTTTTCTTCCTTAAAGATCCTTCTCTAATTGGTTGATATAAGGTTCTTTAAGGAAGAAAAATGTTATTTGATGAAAAACAGAAATTCTGACACGAGTAATTGTCGTCAACCGCAGATTAATTGACATCTAATAAACAACAAGGAGGAAAGTTTTTTCTTCGTTAGCCAAGCGATATTACTCTTGGTATAGGTCACGATTTTCCGAGTCCATCTTTTTTCAGGCTTAAGACTTGAGTTGCCCCAAACCAGCTTAAGCTGCTGTGGGTTAAGCACAATGGTGGTAAGTGTTAAGGAAAAGGCCTGGCATAAGACTAGGCCAAGGGTGGATCATGGAGATGAGTGCAAAAACACCACTGATGAGGTGTCCTAGCTGGTTTTTGCCTCATCTTACAGATTACCAGCATGTTGGCGTTTATCGGGGCTTGATAGTGTCGTGTAATCAATCGTTGCGCCTGACACCATACAAACAGCTGTTGCATGGTTTTGTGAATAGGTTTTATCAATTGTTGCGGCTTGATTATATCTCAACAGCAAGTCAGAGAATAAAATCCTGTCTTACTACTTTTGATCAGATTAATCTCCCGCAATTATTGATAAAACCGTTAGAACTGAAATGCGGAGCATCCGGGAGTGTTAAACTTTCTTCTATGGGGATTTAATGAATGGCTGAGAGGGGGCGACAGTTTGCAAAATGATTGTATTTCGAAGCCAGAACAACTCAGAGAAGATAAATTCTTCGGCAATTTGATGAATTTTATAGAATTTATTCAAGTTCTTGTTTTTGAGCCGTTAAACGGGTTAATTTCAGAGGTGTATTGGCCAGAAATAGGCGCACCTCTCCTGTGTAATATAAAATTCAAATTTTCGTAAAGCCTTAAGTTATCAACTGAGCAACAGTCAGGATGTATCCCTTAATAGGTTTGGTAATTCCTCAATGTGGACCATTTTCCCTTTACCACACTCCGGACAGAGAGACAAATCAACTCCTGTCAATCTTATCATCATCTCCTGTACAGTCTCTGCCAATTTTACAGCAATTTTTGCCTCTGGATCTATCAATAAACGAAGCAGAGGAATACTCACCTTTTTGTTTGCATGACCAAGAAACCCAAAGTAACGTATTTTCATAAACCCACGAGGCAAGATGTGCAAAAGATAACGCCGAATGAACTCTGTAGCTCTGAGAGTAAGAGCTTTGACTTTATTTTCATCACTGCGATCGCGATAATTGAAAGTGACTTCACCACCCTCGATAGATAAAATCCGGTTATTTGTTATCGCCACCCGGTGTGTATAGCGACCGAGATATTCGAGCACCTGCTCCGGTCCACCAAATGGCTGTTTTGAGTAGGTGATCCATTGCTTGCCTTTTAATACGTTGATCATCTGAACAAAGACCTGTTTGTCGGCAAAGTCAGAAGCTCTTCCATTGAAGCATAGTTTTTCTTGCCCATAGGCTTTTTCGAGTTTGCACAGATACCTTGTCCTGAATTCTTTAGCCAAAGACTCAACCCTGAAGAGATATTTGTCCCTGGCAGCAACCCATTTTGTCTTATCAAATGAGAGTACACCTGCCGGGATAATACAATGCAAATGGAAGTGATCCATAAGTTTCTGGTTCCATGTGTGCAGCACCGAAATAAAGCCAAGCTGCCCAACAAGTCGCCACTGTGGGTCGCCAGCGAAAGCCTGGAGAGTTTCTTTAGCGGCACCAAATAACATTGCCAACATAACTTTCATATTATTTAAAATGAGAGGATTGAGCTCATGAGGTAGGGTAAACACGTTATGAAAATACGGACAAGGCAGCAGTTCAGACTTCCTGGCATCCAACCACTTTTCTTTCACAAGTGTTTGGCATTTTGGGCAGTGTCTGTCTCTGCATGAGTTGTAAGCATTCTTTTTAAAACCACAGTGGTCACACGCTTCAATATGTCCCCCAAGTACAGCTGTACGGCAGATCTCGATGTGATACATTGTTTTGGACTGCTCAATAGACAAGAAGTGGCTACGTCGATAATCTTCCCCATATTTACGGAAAATATCCGCTAATTCGAGTTGGCTTTTATTTTTTTGCATTATTGTCCTCCTTTTCCGGTTCGAGAAAATCAAGAGGACTTTTAAGATCAGCAAACCTGGCTGAGTTCTCAGGAGATTGGTTGTGATATTTGGCCAATCCCTTGACTCCATTTATGTAGCTTCGCTGCGTCTGCTTTGCCAAACCTAAAAACTCCATGTGTTCTATGAATTTGGCTCTGATCGGGGTGCTCATGGTATACCTCCTTGATTAAGTGAATAAGAATGATGCTACAAGTTCTTATCGACCAAAAAGGATATACTATTGAAAATGAAATTCGAGGTGGGACATAAAATTAGACAAACGTGCGCGGTGGGCGAAGCCCTAAGCGCACAAATGCAATGAGTGCGATTGGGTAAAAGGAAATATAATCTGAGGTATCAGCTAAACAGATTGTTTATGCATAGGGTGGCTTTTTTCCGCGTAGCGGTTCAGTTCTAACTGAGTATCAGTCACCACTCCCTATACCACAACACCATCGTGCAGATCACAGGAACCTTATTCTATGAGGTTCTGGATGAAGATGTTTCCAAAAACATCTTGGGAGGAAGATTGTACCATTTCCGAAAAAAATGCCTGACGCCTCTGATACCAAAGTCAACATATCTATATTGAATCTTGACAAAGATCAGAGTCCATACTGCTCCTATGAATTTCGGTTCAATTAGTATTTCAGTAGGGAAAGATGTCCACTAGCAAGGTGAACCAGCCAGAAAAGACATGATACATTAAACACATAGCCTGGATAGATTCATTCATTTGCCATTTGAGGAGCACTATACTGATACCCATGGCTATACTGAAAACAACTTTGCCGCCTTTGCCATGCTGGGTCGGCGTTTATTTCCTCGGATTCGCGGACTACAAAAACAACACATCAACAAAATTGACCTTACCCAAAGTTACAAGGCCCTTATGCCCCTAGTCGGTCGTAGTGACCATACAATCAACATGGATGGGATTGTGGACCAGTGTGGGATCGTATCGGCCACTTTTATGCGCCTCTTGAGTCCGGACCATGCTACGACGTCAACGGCAACGGCTAAACGGATTTACAGGTAAAAACCACTTTTACCTCGCAAACTGAGAACTTGGCCGAATATTCAAACCGAACATATCCTGTAATACATGTCGGATAAATCATTGCGCAAACGAACTCGTAGAGGACTTCTAAAAGGCGAACAACTCCACACAATTAATAGAGGGCAGAACTAAACTCCTCAAACACTTTCTCAATGGGAATTGCAAAACCGATTCCTTCCGTATCGCGAAGAACCATGGTGTTGACTCCGCGGGCAAAGCCGTGTTCATCAATGAGAGGTCCACCGCTGTTTCCAGGATTTATAGCGGCATCGGTCTGCAAGTAAACTTGATCGCCGGTTCCCTGCTTGCGGTAGCCTGAGAAGATGCCTGCAGTTACGGTATGCCGCAAACCAAAGGGGCTACCGACTGTGTACACCCTATCGCCTTGATGCATCCGGCTGTTTTTCGGTGGCCGCTCGATATATGTCCAGTCGCCGGCGTAAAGGGACATCAGGGCCAGATCACTGGTTTCACTCACCAGAAGATAATTGGCAAAATACTCACTGCCGTCGTTGAGGACAATTTTTATATCCGAAGGCTGAACCTTTCGCTCAAGTTTATCCAGTCGCCTTTCCCCTTCCTGATGTTTGGGCAGGATCTTTTGCAGATACTCCTCGCGATTAGCGATGATCAGGGCGAGCTGGCTCCGGGACGGTCCTTTAGGCATTTTCCGCAGGGTACGTTTCATTTCGCTGATTTTTTGTTCTTCGAGCTTAATCATTTGCCGGGCAGTTTCTATTTTCCTCCTAAAATCAGCAAGTTTTTCTTCATCCAACTCAACCACATGTCGATTGGTGACAATATAATTTTTATTCACAAAAAAACCCGATCCGGTTCCCCAAGGCGTTTCGATGGAAACCGTCGATTTTCGGGCACGTTGAATGACGTCTTGCCTGTGCATCGCTGGTTGCTGTGAAGGTTGTGGCTGTGCAATCACCTCCGGAACCTGTCGTTTCACCACCACTTGTTCCACTGTGCTGGCAGGTGTAGGCTCGACCGCTATTTGCTTGGACGTCTCCTGCTGTCGGTTAGTGGTAAAGAAATAGGTGGTTGCTGCAACAACTACAACCAGAACAATTACTTGAAGGATCTTCATACCGGTTCCGGATTTTTCTGCTTTTTCGTCCCTCTCCAGCTTTCGTGCCTTTTCTTCCCTCTTACGCTCCTGAACCTTTCGGTATCTCTCGAAAATCACCCCGCAGGCTTCACACTCCAACGAATTTTTTTGTTCATTATTACACTTAGGACAGTGCATTTTCTCACCAGATGCTGATATTTAATAGAGATTTATAGACATTATCGCTTCATCCATCTATCATATCAGGATAAATTTTGCTATTCAATGAGTTGATGTCGTCGAATTGATTCTATGCAATATCTTTTATTTTTCCTCTAATAACTACTGGCATGGTACTTCAAATCAGCAATAATGTTTCAATTCCTCTCCATGAAATTACTCTGACCCCCATCCGGGCCCAGGGTGCCGGTGGCCAGAATGTAAACAAGGTATCAAGTGCAATCCACCTTCGCTTTGATATCCGTAACTCCTCTCTACCGGCATTTTACAAGGAGCGCCTGTTATCACTGAGCGACAGTCGTTTGACCGACGACGGGGTGATTATCCTCAAAGCACAGCAACACCGTACCCAGGAAAAAAATAGAGCAGACGCTCTGGAACGTCTTGCTCTCATTATTCGCAGAGCAGGCCATACTCAGAAAAAAAGAAAACCCACCCGTCCATCCGGGTCTGCCCGGAAAAAACGAGTGGATACGAAAACCAAACGCGGAAAAGTCAAGACTTTGCGAAAGAAAGTAACAGACTCCTGATTGCAAAAGAGGAGTTTCAATACAGGTAACCATCGATTATCACAACTTCTTCGTCTATCTATCTCACCCGCGATTCCAGACATTTGAGATGATGCCCATAGCAGATTCCGAAAAAGACCATAGATCGGCTCGATAAATACATTGCAAATTAACAACGGTCCTGGTAATAAGACCGGTTCATTCGAGTTAGTGTCAGACCAGACATAGAATTTTGGGGAAGTTGCGCAAAACTGGCCAGACACGAACATATCGACCGCTGAGAGCCGCTTGATGGTTTTCAAATATTGGGAGGTCGATTTTTCTTTCCTGGGCAGGCTTTACACAACGAGTTTTCTTTTGGAATCAACCCCATTTTATCTATAGGTATTTCTATGTCTTCTGAGCATGAATCACAACCGTTTTCTTTTGCCGATTTTGGCCTTTCCGCCCCCCTTCTTCAAGCCGTCAACGCAGCCGGGTATGAAACCCCGACTCCTATCCAAAAAGAGATGATTCCCCATGTACTTGAGGGAAGAGATGTGGTCGGTCAGGCCCAGACCGGTACGGGTAAAACCGCTGCTTTTGCCCTGCCGCTTCTGTCACGGCTCCAGCCCACCAAGAGCAAAAGCCCCCAGATCCTTGTCCTCGCCCCGACCCGCGAACTTGCTATCCAGGTGGCTGAATCTTTTGCAGACTACGGCAAACATATTAAAAATTTAAATGTGCTGCCCATTTTCGGTGGCCAGGATTACAGCATCCAGCTCAGACAGCTACAAAAGGGAGTCCAGGTAGTGGTCGGCACCCCTGGCAGGGTTATGGATCACCTTCGCCGCGGCACACTCAAGGCTGCGACTATTCACAGCCTGGTGCTCGATGAAGCCGACGAGATGCTGAGAATGGGTTTTCTCGACGATGTTGAATGGATTCTCGACCAGCTTCCGGGCAGGAAACAAACCGCACTATTTTCGGCGACCATGCCTCATAATATCCGCAAGATTGCTCAAAAATACCTGAACGATCCGGTCGAAATCACCATTAAAAACAAATCAGCTACCGCAAAAACCATTAACCAGCGCTGCCTGATCACGGCAGGGGGTTTTACCAAAAAAATAGACACCCTTTCACGTATTATCGAGGCAGAGAGTGTTGACGGCGTTCTGATTTTCGTTCGCACCAAAATACAGACCGTCGAAATTGCCGAACAACTGGTAAATCACGGCTACCTGGCAGCTCCCCTGAACGGCGATATCCCGCAAAGTCAGAGACTACGAACCGTAGAGCAACTGAAATCAAAAAAGATCGATATCCTGGTGGCAACCGATGTCGCAGCTCGCGGTCTTGACGTTGAGCGAATCAGCCATGTAATCAATTTCGATATTCCTTTTGATACTGAATCTTACATTCATCGCATTGGCAGAACCGGTAGAGCAGGTCGCAGTGGAGAGGCTATTCTGTTTGTCAATCCCCGAGAACGATCGATGCTCAGATCAATTGAACGGGCGACAAGGCAAAAAATCACCACAATGGAATTGCCATCAATTGCGGACATCAACAAAAAACGAATCGAGAAGTTTAAAGAAAAAATCACCGGTGCGCTCAAAGGGGATACTTCTTTTTACGAGAAGCTCATTGAGGAGTACCTGGAAGAGACCCAGGTTGATCCCCGCCAATTGGCGGCGGCACTTGCCCACCTCAGCCAGGGCAACACGCCACTGCTCAAGGCTGAGCCGAAGTTTCGTAACGATCCGGCTCCTGCAAATCGCCGGTCCGCCCCGACTAAGGCTTTTGATAAAAGACCAAAAACCAGAAAAAGCATGGCAGTCCAGCTGCCACCGGAAGAGGGTATGGAACGCTTTCGTATCCAACTCGGAAACAATGAAGGCGTGAAACCTGGAAATATTGTCGGGGCCATTGCCAACGAAGCGGATATCAGCAGCAAGTTTATTGGTCGGATATCCATTTTTGACAATTATAGCACCGTCGACCTGCCTTTTGGCATGCCGGAAGATGTCCTTCGAGTACTGCAGCGAGCCCGTATCGGCAGCAAAGCGATGAAGTTACAAAAGATTGGGGAGGCCACCAGTACGCCCCCACAAACTTCCCGTCCCCAAAAACCGAAGCGACGACAGCCCGAAGCAAGAAAACAAAATCAACAGAAGGTTCTACCTTCGAGCGCAACTCTCTAAGAGACTCTCTATTATGCTACAGCATACCTTCTGTCATATTCCAGGCGTCGGGATGAAAACAGAAATTAAGCTCTGGGAGGCGGGCATCACCAGCTGGGATCGTTGGCACACCCCGTCCCCCGTTCGGCTGTCAGCAGCCACAAGGTATGATGCGACCAGGGTTCTGGATGACTCCCTGGTCGCCCTCGAAGACGACCCGACCTTTTTCACAGGAAAACTTTCCAGTACCGAACCCTGGCGGATCTTTCCCCACTATCGGGATCGTACCGCCTACCTGGACATAGAAACCACCGGACTCGATGATTATGCAGAGGTGACAACCATTGCTCTGTATGATGGACAGAAGGTGTTTACCTATGTCAATGGCAAAAACCTTGATGATTTCCCCGATGACATTCAAAAATATCAGGTAATAATCAGCTATAACGGCAAAAGCTTTGACGTCCCTTTTCTTGAGAGGTATTTTCGCATTCGTCTTAATCAGGCACAGATTGACCTGCGCTATGTTCTGGCCAGACTGGGTTTTAAAGGCGGGTTAAAGGGATGCGAGAAACAGCTTGGTTTAAATCGCGGCAGCCTTGACGGAGTAGATGGTTATTTTGCCGTGCTGCTCTGGCAACAATATACACAAAAGAACGACGAACGAGCACTGGAGACACTTCTCGCCTACAACATTGAAGATACTGTCAATCTGGAAAGGCTGATGATTGAAGCCTATAACCGCAACATACAGGCTACCCCTTTCGCCGAGAAACTCACTCTGCCCTTCCCTGCTTCTCCACCCAATCCTTATATCGCCGATCATGACTGTATTGAGAGGATTAAGCGTGGGTTCCGACAGTATTAACTACTATTGATGGCGTCGTAAAAACCTCGCTGTACCGTCATTCCCGCGCAGGCGGGAGATAAGCACCCTTCAAAACAGGGCATAAACTCCGATTTCGATCCAGACCGTGCTGAACTAACAAGATTCCCGCCTACGCGGGAATGACGAAAAAATGGCAACATGCAGTTTTTACGACGCATCAAAACTCGACCTCCATCCCCTCCCGGGCAAAGAACACCTCGGTATCACCAAATTTTCCGGGTTCACAATATATTTTTGCAAGCTCATCAAGAGAATCATCGGTTCGATCCGGATCATGGTGGAACATGGCAAGTTTTTTAACCCCGGCCCTGTTGGCTGCAGCAATGGCATATTCCATCGTCGTGTGCCCCCAGTTGATACGCGCACTGTACTCAGCATCAGTATATTGTGAATCGCAGATAAGCAGGTCGGCTCCGGCAAAGAACTGTTCGACTGCCAAGTTCTGCTCAACCGCGACTTCATCGCCCTCCAAGGCCATTGCCTCGTCATAGTCAGGATGATCAGGATCTGTAATAAAGAGGTTACGAAACGGCTCTGTGTCATAGCAGGTGCAGACCACGTGACCGTCATACTCAAACCGGTAGCCAAGAGAACTGATCGGATGATTGAGTAACTTTGTAGACAGATGCAGGCCATCTCCCAAGTCAATGTCCGGATCTTCTTTTAGTCGCACATACTCTACTTCTGACGCCAGTTCCCCCAAATTAATAGGGAAATACCGGTATTTCATTTGTCCCCCGACGACCTCCTCAAGAGGATCATCTTCAAAAGACATTGGTCCATGCACTTTCAGTTGTGTTCCAGGAATATAAATGGGTGTAAAGAAAGGATATCCCATAATATGATCCCAGTGGGTGTGCGAAAGGAAAATTTCCGCCTTGATAGGTCCCTTAGGCAGGTCGTTTGCCATGATTGAATTGCCAAGCGTGCGAATCCCAGAACCTGCATCAATGATAATTATCCGATTGTCCGGTCCCACCCGTAACTCAATACAGGAGGTATTTCCTCCGTATTTCTGAGTTGCCGGGCCAGGGCTGGGAATAGATCCCCGGACTCCCCAAAAACGAACCTTCATAAACGCTCCAGCATTATATATTTAAAAAGATTTCAGCCTTTTGTATTTCCTCAACAACCCTGTCACCGATCCCACAGAATTCATCCCAGGAAAGACCTGCACTGTCCAGCAGTTGTCCGACCTCCTCTTCCTTTGGAAAAGGATTTCCAGCGTATCCATGATCAAGGATGTTTGTATAGATATTACCAAGAGCAACCAAGGCCACCTGCTGTCCATGCCCACCACCGAGACTACCTATCGCGTGATGACTACCGATACATTTGGTTATGACCTCGTTGAGCTTCCACTTTTCAGCAATCATCAGTCCTACTTCCTGATGACCAATACCCATGACATCAAGCTCAACCTCGTTGAGCGGTAACTGCTCAAACCTGGCAATATTTAAAACTTCAATATATTCATCTCCGAAAGGAACCTTACCAAGATCATGCAGGAGCCCGGCAAGAAACAACTCTTCCCGTTCCATCGCGGGAATCCCTTTTGCTTCACCTAATAGTTTGGCACTCACTCCCGCTCCGAGAGAATGGGCCCAAAATTTGGTTGTCGGTAAAGCTTTGGATTTTTTAGCACCGGCGACACTGCGGATGATGGCGGTACTGAGCGCCATATTTTTTACGGTGTTCATGCCGAGCATGGTTATAGCTCTGGTCAGTGAGGTAACCTTGTTGACGAGTGAATAATAGGCCGAGTTGATAAGCTTTAGGACCTGCCCGGTCAAAACCGGATCAAGGGAGATAACCTTATTCAGTTCATTAGGAGACGCATCAGTGCGGCTGCAGATCTCCATAACCTTACCGACAGTGGTCGACAGGCTGGGCATCTTATTGATAAACCTCTCAATATCATGCCTTTGTCGTTCTTTATCAATAGTCATATATTCAGTTTGGAATCAGTTTTTAGACAACAACATAGTGAGTGAACCAGCTAAGATATTCTATCGAAAGAATTGGGCAAGGTCAAGATTGGAAGAAAATTAACAGGACTCTACAAACACTATTTTTCTTCTCTGATGGGACGGCAAAAAGCAACAGCGTCGTTGTACCTGAGGTTCTTGCCACCGAAAATATCCAAGGCACTGCCGATGGTACCATCTAATCTGTCTTTCCCTGCATCTTTTAGCAGCTGCAGGTCCTGCAAATCTCTGATTCCACCAGCGTAGGTTGTCGGAATAGGTGCCCAAAGGGCGAGCTTTTCAACAAGATCACATTCAATTCCTGCGCATTTACCTTCAACATCGGCTGCGTGAACAAGGAATTCATCACAGTAACCGGACAGTTCGTCCAGAACTTTCTCGGAAATTACAACTTCAGTAAATTTCTGCCACCTGTCGGTGACAATAAGATAGTCATTATTTCTTTTCCGACAGCTCAAATCAAGAACCAGTCTTCGGCGGTCAACGGCTTTGGCCAGCTTTTTGAGCTTTGTCATATCGATTCTGCCGTCTTTAAAGACATAGGAAGTGACAATAACATGCGAAGCACCCTTGTCCAGCCAGCTTCCGGCATTGTCGGGGTCGATCCCTCCACCAAGCTGCATTCCTCCCGGCCATGCAGCAAGTGCTTCCTCTGCTGCCAGTTGATTGCCTGGGCCCAACATGATAATATGCCCACCCGTTAAATTGTCTGAGCGATAGAGTTCCGCAAACCAGGCCGGTGATTTTTCGGCTACAAAATTGGTTTGCACCGCTTCCGGAGCGTCATCTTTTAGTGTCGACCCGACAATTTGCTTAACCACACCACCATGGAGATCGATACATGGTCTGAATTTCATATTGCTCACCCTATGACAAACTCGTAAAAAGTCCTCTGCTCCGTCATTCCCGCGAAGGCGGGAGATAAGCACCCTAGAAAACAGGGCATAAACTCCGACTTCGATCCAGAAGATGTTGAAATAACTAGAT
>WTAT01000097.1 GCA_013139415.1 Desulforhopalus sp. | reverse complement strand
GTGTATGCCAGACAACCCCGGCCTTTCTCGATCCAGGCACAACTTCCTTGCCATATGTCGCCCGTTGCTCAGCTGTGGTAAATGGCTCTGGTGTACTGGCAGCCACAACCGTGGCCTTTACCGCCTCTCGCACAGCATGAAACTGATGGTACCCTGCTATCTTTTTAATAACAGTATCGCCTTCCTGCTCAAAGATGACAAAATAACGGATATAATCAAGCAACAGCTCAGGATCAAAAAATCCCCTCACCACCTTTTCCAGCTGATATTCCAGAAGAGGCTTGTCGTCTTCATGCTTGATTGTTCGCCACGGCATAAACCGCTCTTTATTGGCCGTAAGTGAACCAATCCGGGCAGTAAGCCCATCACTCACAATCAACGCTTCATTGAAAACAAAAAGATCCGAGATTTCATCCTTGTAGGTCTGTAGCTGATTGAAGGCATCCCAGACATCAGCATTTTCATCAGCAGGGTTTTTCAACTCAATCACAGCAATGGGCAACCCATTGATAAAGACAACCAGATCAGGCCTGCGGTTCGTCTTTGTGCCCTGGATGGTAAACTGATTGACCACCAGAAACTGGTTGTTGTGAGAATTGAAGAAGTCGATCAGTTGAACATGGTCATGCCGGCTTTCATCCCCGTCCATATACTCAACCTGCACCCCTTCCAACAGCAGTTTATGAAAGGCACGGTTGTTCTGAGTGAGTACCGGAAATTCAGGCTTGGTTATACCAAGAGCCACCTCTTCAAGAACAGCAAACGGTATATGCGGATTGATCTTCTGCAGGGAGGAGGCCAGGCGACCAACCAAAACAACTTGTCGATAATCTTCTCGCTCTGGCATTTCACCATCAGGGGCAATGTCTGGGCCATAAACATATTGGTAGCCACCTTCACGGAACCACTCCAAACAGAGCTGTTCAAGCTGGTCTTCATTAATCATTCCCCCACCTCCCAATGACCACCTTTGCGCGATCCAACTCTTTTTAATCGCCCCAACTTGCGCAACTCACGTATTGCCCGCTCAATAGTACTTTCAGATTTTCCCAATATGGTGGCCAGCTCCGGGATAGTCAGGTGAGGATCTGTAGCCAACAGTTCCAATACTTTTCCCGTCATTTTTCCCATCATTTTTCTCGTCTTGGGCGCTCTCTCCCCCAGGGACATTACCAGCCTTGTCTGATCACAAGGTTCAAAAGTATCTAAGGCGGGATACCCGCAACCCAATTTACCGAGTGATATGAGCCACCGCTGTTGTATGATAAAAAATATCCACAAATTTTATACAATACAACAGGAGGTGGCTCATGAAGGAATTTATAAAAAGGTTTTCCGGTCTGGTCAAGGGTACAATCAGTGGATTTGACTGAATAGTTTTTAAAGGGCTTATACTTCCTTTAATGTCTTCCAGTGAGGTGATGTCTTTCTGCAGATCCAGAAGTATCCTCAACAAAGACTACAAACAATGGATGATGACGCAAACAGCAGGATTAATAGAGAATGCTGAACATTATGCCAAGGATGCTTGTGGACATGGTGTTGAGCATATCTCTAGCTGGCGTACCAGAAAGGAAGAGCTGGCTCACAAACGACAGAAATCTGAACAGATAAAGAAAGGTCTTGTCGGAGTATGGTCATGCCTTGAGAGCGGAGCATCGTATCGGGCTGTGTACTGCAAAAGGACTGGATACGCTCAATTGAAAAACTATCAAACACGTTGCAAACATTTATATTTCTATTTTGACGATGAAGATCTCGGTTTCATGAACATACGATTGCAAACATGGTTTCCCTATCATATTCAGGTCTGCCTGAACGGACGGGAATGGTTGCGGCGGAGTCTTGAAAAAAGTGGCATAGATTTTGTGGCTAAAGGAAACAAATTTCTCCACATAGCAGACAACACGGTTGGGCCACAATAAGATTTCCCTGATTTGTTTTTTTGTGGAATGTGCAATTTCATGTCCCCACCTCTTTATTTTGATTCAGTAATAGACAATAATTTTTTCAAATTATTCCTCACTGCCTCTTGGTCTTTTGTGGAAAGACCACCAATTTTTTTTATTATCAAACGGCTATCTAAAGTAAAAAGTTTCATCCTCACGAGAGAAGGTGCTGGTAAACCAGCTTTTTTAATACTTCCGATGTTTGTATCTAGTGGCCACGGAGAGTTTTTTGAACTGGTGATCATTGCCAAAACGCAGTTTTCGGTAACACCGTTGAAGGTGGCGAAGTCTGATAAGACAAGAGCCGGACGTTTTTTGTCTGTGTTTTGATCCGTAAATGGAAAAGGCACAACCACAACATCAAAGAGTTTATAGGTCACAGTATGCCTCTTCGTCATGCTTAGATGTCCATTCCGACAACGTACCCTCAAGAGCTTGTGCGAACTCAAAATCAATAGGTGTTGCCTTGCGAACAAAAACCCTTTTGTTTTCGTCTATCTCAAACGCCACGGAGTCACCCGGTTTAACTCCTAGAAATTCTCTTATTTTTCCAGGTATGGTTGCTTGGCTTTTGGTAGTAAGTTTACTTGTTATTGCAGGTTCCATTATGACCTCATGATTGTTTGTTAATCTGACAGGTAATAACGTAATACGGTAATACCGTGTTGTCAACGGTTTTCAGTTGTTATAGGTTTTTTAATCTTTCCAAGCATCGAGGACTAGTTGCCTTTTCTCTTCTCCAACAACTTGTAAATATATTTCAGTTGTCTTCGTGCTGCTGTGTCCCATTAGCTGAGATAATATGTGAATAGGTAATGGTTTCGGCCCTGATACCATAGCCACCCCGAATCCGTGGCGAAGCCCTTTACCTGTGGCCTGTTTTCCTTTTATCCCCCGCTTTATACATTACACGTTTTATCAACCTGTAGGCGGTCGGCCTGCTCATCGTCCCAAAAGGGATCTTTTGACCTTTGTTTTTGCGGTGAATCCTTCGGATGTCGAAAACATAATCAAAACTATCAACAAGAACTTTAGGGACAGGAACGGTTCTAAATTCTGGCAGCTTCACTCCCCCACGCTCATTCCTTGCTTTCGTTTAGGGCATAGTGACTTAGGTAAATACTTCCTGTATTTTCAGCAGGTTACAAAAGTCAAGATCTATAACTAGGAAACTCGGGCTAGGAGATATGCACCATGTTACCAGACACCATTAATCTGCATTTTACCCCGTATTGTAATGCTCGCTGCCAATTTTGTTT
>WTAT01000308.1 GCA_013139415.1 Desulforhopalus sp. | reverse complement strand
TTTTACACATAAGGAATTCTCTTTTCAGGTAGAAATATCGAAGGTAGTTGCTATAAGATGAGTTTCCCCTGGTGCTAAGGTAATTGTATCATTAGCAGCATTGGCTGTTTCCACACATACCATGTTACGATATGCATTCTTCCCCATATTGTTCATTGTTCCAGACTTTTCAGCCCCTGGATTCCAGACGACTGTGGTGTTGCTGCCCTTTTTATTAATCCGTACAGCCCGATGCATAACAGGATCTTCAATAACGCATTCAGCGGAAGTATCGAGGTAAATACGGTCCGTCTCCTCTTCCATGACAACCGGCCCTTCCTGTTTTTTCCTGCTGAAACCATCCACTTTATCAAGATAGTCTTTTCCTTCAAGTCCCAAAATCTGGATCCTCCGGGAATCACCTACATTAAAATAACTATGCAAAGCTCCAGTAAAGGTAAAAGGCCTGTCCCCGTTATTTGATATTAAGAGCGACACACTAAGACATGTGCCAAAAAGAACGTTGAGCTCCAAACTGAATGAATGGGGCCAAGTTGCGAGGGTGTTCTCGTTATCACTGAGACCAAGGCGGATAAACGTTTCGTGATCATCTGTCTCACCGGAACCTAAAACTTCCCAGAGTGACGTACGCACAAAACCATGGGCTGGCTTATCACCGTCATTTGGATGATCTGCAAACCATGGCCAGCAAATAGGAATACCGCCTCGAATGGCCTTCCCGGTTTCGTATAAGCTGGCGTCACTGACCCAGAGTACGGGCTCTTGATCCTTTGGTTGAAAATGCGTTACATGGCCTCCCTGGAGATAGATTCTGCCTGTGGAAAACTCATTTGTAACCTCAGCAAAAACAAGCCCGCCATCCCCTTCTTTGAAAATCAGCCTACCAGGTATTCCGTAATGAGAATTCAATACAGTGATATCATTCGTCACAGGTTGCTCCTATTGAGCATTTGTCACAGCTTCTCTAGCAAGCTCGGTAATCCTATTCCAATCCTCCCGCTCAATAGCATCTGTAGGGACAATCCAGGAACCTCCCACACAGGCCACATTCTTAAGAGCCAAATAGCTGGTATAATTGTCAGGTGAGATACCTCCTGTCGGGCAAAAGGTAATCTGTGGAAAAGGACCGGCAATGGACTTGAGCATTTTAATGCCGCCAGCCGCCTCTGCCGGAAAAAACTTGAATTCACGGTATCCTCTTTCCATTCCTGTCATAAGCTCTGAGACACTTGATACCCCGGGGATCAAAGCAATGGGTCCCTGGTTGGCAGCCTCAAGCAACTCAGGGGTGAGCCCGGGACTTATGGCAAAGACCGCCCCGGCCTCGGTAACAGCCTGTAACTCCTCAGGCGTGGTCACCGTCCCAGCCCCGACAAGCACTCCGGATACCTGCTTGCTGATGAGCCTTATGGCAGCAATGGCAACATCTGTTCTCAGCGTAATTTCAAGAATTTTAATGCCACCGGAAAGCAAAGCCTTTGCTAAGGGAACAGCATGGTCGAGTTTTTTGATAACCATAACCGGAACGACCGGTCCACTTCCAAGTACCTCTTCAGGGGATATTTTCCAATTTTTTGTTTGTGTCATGTATCTCCTGCAACTTTAGTTTATTTGAAAGTCTCTCACAGACCCGCAGAAACACAGAGAAAAACCTCTGTGAACTCTGAGCACCCCAAGGGCATTCGGAGTCTGCGCTTACCTCTTTCAGGGCACCTCTGTGAGAATTTTTCATGCTTTATTACAGCAAATTCTTCAACCGGAGGTCCTCAATCAGAAGGCCAATAACCCTATCATAAGCAACTTTTGTCATTTCAGGGTCAAAGACATCAACTTGACTTGTCCAGATTAATTTTTCAGTAGCAACATCATAAAAATTCGTTTCCAGTCGCACCACTTTCTTAACAATTGTTGATGGTGGAACATAAGTCGATTTTACTGACAAATCATAAAAACCATAAATACCAAGGGCTGAGGTGCGGCGGCCTGGAAGTGTTTGGATATTTGTCGTGGAGTCGATTACACGGGAAATAAGCACCGTTTTAGCCCCGGACTTTCGTATTGCATCTTCAACGGACTTCCGCTCCGGCTTGATTTTTGTGCCGACAGTTGCATAACTCGCCATTGCCTTAATATTTTCCTGGGCAAGACGACTGGTAAAAACATTCTCCCACAGTTTTTGAACAAAAGTATCTCTGGTGATTCCAATCACCAGGACATTATCTATGGTATAGTCACCTATAGTGTCATCTACCCATACACCGGTTAATTGAGCTTTAGTAGTACAGGAGGCTAGAAGTAAAACAAGGAACAATAGCAGTATTTTTGAAGAAAATTGTTTATTCATGGAAGTCCTTTATTTAAATTTTGTTATCGTAACTGCTCATTTTTTCCGTTAACAAAGACTGTCAATCTTCAGGAAACACTACCCGGCAACTTTCCTGGACATAGGTAAAGATGGAACTGGCTCCTTCTTCAGCACCCAGCAGATCTTTACGCAGTGCTGCAAATATCTGCCTGCCTATTCCGTATCTGTGGGATTTAAGATCAGGGTCAGCATACTCTCTGTTGGCAAGCTCATCATTACTGACCATTAATTCCAATGTACCGTTCCTGGCATCTATTCTG
>WTAT01000018.1 GCA_013139415.1 Desulforhopalus sp. | reverse complement strand
ACCATCTCGTTAAAGGCTTGGGCCAGCAGATCGCGTTCATCACCTGTGGCTAGGTTCATGCGCGCCGAAAAGTCGCCCTTGGCAAGCTGGTGCACTGCATTAACCATAACTTGCAGAGGCCTGGTCATCGAGCGGGAACGCCACAAGGCCGTTAGAATCACGACAACGATTACCGCAAACAAGGCTATGCCCGTTGCCAACCACTGTTCTTGATAGACCAAGGGAGTGAGCACAAGTACTGGCGTGAAGCTGAACACCAGTAGGCTGATTAAGACTCGCCAGCGTCTGCTCATTGAAAGGCTCCAACAACTCCATTTCTCACTATCTTGTAAGATATAGGTCTCAGCATGTTTTCTCTGCTCTACTTGATGCTGCCCTGCTCTTTTTTCTTCTGTTCAAAATCTTCAGGAGTCACTTCTTGGGCCATGTTGTTGAATTGCTCCTCCGTCAGGGGGGTCCCATAGGCAGCAAATTGTACCATGGGATCTTCCTTGGTGGGCACCGGCTGCCAGCCCTTTTCGGTCTTGTTCAGGAAAGCCCATTCAAGCTTCCCCTGCACCACGGGCACAACGCCTTTCCAGGTTACGATCTTGCCCTTCTTGAAATCCACCACCGGCACCTTCTCCCCCTTCTGCATCTTAATGACCGCCTGGTTCATGTGACAATCCTTGCAGGGCCGGCCTTCAGACGATACGGAGTGGGTGAAGTATGGAACATAGGCGATGAATTTCTTGTTCTTATAGACCAGAGTCATAGCGCTGCCTGACGTCACTTTGCCTTCGTAGTTGATCAGAAGCAGCCAGTCTTTCATGGAAACGAAGTTTCCTTTTTTTGTGCCCGTTTTCAGAAAGCGATCGAAATGGCAGTTGTAGCAGGCCATGGTAGTGCGCACATGGCAAGCGGCGCAATCAAGCTTATCCCCGTGCACCTGGTGGCTGACGGTATCAGGGTCAAATTCAGGAGATTCCTTTTGTTGTTCCACATGGCAGGTTTGACAACTGGCTCGAACTCCCTTGGGGTCCCGCATGGACGGCCGGAAACGCCCATCCCCGTGAATATCGTATCTCCAATGACAATCGGCACACACCATCCCTGCCGCAAGATGTACATCCAGGTTACCCTGCTCCCCGTCAAATCTGAAGGTCAGACCCTCACGACCATGACAAGGCAGGCACGTGTTCATATCCCTCGCTTTTTTCGGGGAAAAAACGAATTTTGCTCCTTTCTTCTTTGCGTGGCACTGGTCACAGCTCCTGACGTGGCACTTCTTGCAGTTCAGTTGATCATAGGGGATTTTGGTGATTTCCATGAAGCCGCCTTCTTCCTCATACCAGAGGCGCATACCCTCACCGGTGTAGTGGAGGCTCTTGGTGAAAAAAGAAGTCAAGCATGGCTGATCGGAATCGGCGGTTGAATCGGCTCGCAAGAATACACCTATTAACAAAAAACCCACAAAGACGACCACACATTTCAGGATGACCCTCATGGCGATTCCCCTCCTCTCACCCAACAACCTCAGGTTTTAACAGTTTCACTTACATTCACATTTCCACGGTGCAATAGACACGGCACCAGCATCACCGGACAGGGTGCCCACTCAAAAAGGGCGTGGGCTACGTCTCCCACTCTGCTGAGAGATGGCTGGTCACCCCTGACATGACAGCCAATAATAATAAAATCGGCGCCAGTGCTTTCGGCAAGTTTGGCTGTTTCCGCCGCTATATCGCCTTCCCAGCAGTTAAAGTAGAAATCCTTGAAATCATCCAACAGCGGCATGTAGTCCTTTTCGAATTGTCTTTCCGCGACCTTGGTGAGTTCTGCGATTTGTTCATCTGTTACCTCTGGGTTGCGCAGACGGTGGTCCAGCACGTGGAGGATGTGCAGGCGGGCCTGGCAGCACTTGGCCATTTTCAGGGCCATGGCAAAGGCGTTGTCGGTTACGTGAGTAAATTTCAACGGCATTAGGATTCTCTTGATCATGGTGAGTATCCCCTCAAGTTATGGCATGCTCATGTATGCCGGAATGGGTATTGTCCTCAGACATCTCTCCTATTTTCTTCACCACCGACCCGAGAACAGTATTTAAATCAAGCGTGACCGTTGTGTGATAAGGTCAGCAATACGCATGCCATTCAATAATATACTTTAACTTTCTGGAATCGCAATGTTTTTTAAATAGATATTATCAGAAGTACCCTGTTTATTTCGTTATCAGGTGTTAATAGATTAACAGTATTCAAATCAGGAAGCACCCCCGCCAATATCTCTGCCGAAATCCTCAGGCCAGAGTGTAAACTCCAGCAGCAACAATTGTTAACAGTGTTAACCATAATTAACACATACTGGACATGGCTTCCCGCAAGGTTCTCTCCTAAGTACCTGTTATTACGAAATTTTAATAAATGGTTAATACAGGCATCATTTTTGCTGATAGACGGAAGAACTCTTTATTGTTTCCGGGAGGTGTTGCCGTGGAGATTGGCAGGAGAAACTTTTTGGGCATCCTCGGTGGAGCGGCTGCTGGCACACTTATCAACCCCCGCAGCCAGGCTGGGGCATCCGCCATAGAGACAGATGCGCCGGATGCTTTGGGCTGTCTCGTTGATACCACTCTATGCG
>WTAT01000291.1 GCA_013139415.1 Desulforhopalus sp. | reverse complement strand
ACCGATTTGCCAGTACAAAGCATCGGTTTTACCATCTTTATCTTTGCTGTCGGCATGCAGGCGGGGCCAAAATTTTTCTCGGTTATCCGAACAGACGGTCTGCGCTATCTTCTTCTTGCCGTGGTAGTTTCGGGCTCAGGGTTTGGTGTGGCACTCACAATGTCTTCTTTCCTTGGTTTCGAGCCAGGGGCCGCTGCCGGCATCCTCGCCGGTGGCCTGACAAGTTCTCCAACACTTGCTGCTGCCCAGGAGGCCGTTCGTGGCGGCATCATTGCGCCACCTGAGGGTTCTTCAGTTGAAGAAATGATCACCAACATCACAACCGGTTACGCCATCACTTATATTTTTGGCCTGGCAGGGCTCCTCATCATCATTCGTCTTATTCCTAAACTTTCAGGGATTGACCTCCCTGCTGAAGCAGAAAAACTTGCCAATAAGGAGGAAGGTAAAACCGGTTCTTTCGGACGTATTGTTACCCGCGCCTATCTGGTTACAAAAGAGGATATAACAGGAATCCCTTTTTCTGAGATGTATACTCGCAGCGAAGGTTTTGTCGCCATTCACAAAATAAAAAGGGATGGTGAATTTATTGCAATAGATGCTGAAACTACCATTGAGTTAGAAGACCGGGTGTCATTTGTCGGCACTGTTGAAAAAGTGAGAAAGGGCCCTGAAGTTCTTGGTCCTGAAATTACCGATGCAGATTTGCTCGATGCTGCTACAGAGTCCTGCCATATAGTTGTCACCAATAAGAAAATGGTGGGTGCTGTAATTACTCGGAGGAGTGTTACCAAAGATTATGGCTGCCTGCTTACCGGTGGCAAAAGGTTGGGAGTTGAAATGCCGGTGGATGCAGATGTTGTCCTGGAAAGAGGTGATGTATTGTCTATATCCGGTCCCCAGGCCTGTCTTGATCGCATGGGTGATGTATTTGGGCATATTGAACGGGAAATCATTGAAACAGACATGCTCACCGTTGCCCTTGGAATAGCTGCCGGTATCATTATAGGCAGTTTGTCTGTCAAAATAGCCGGTATCTCGGTGGGGCTTGGATCTGCAGGCGGCTTGCTGACTGCAGGACTTACCATTGGGTTTCTCAGGTCAATTCATCCAACCTTTGGTAGGATCCCGGATGCCGCCCTCTGGGTCTTTATGGAAATGGGCCTGCTTTTTTTTATGGCTGGTGTCGGCTTACGTGCCGGCAAGGGAATCATTGAGGCATTAATTTCAGCCGGCCCACTTATCTTTTTAGCCGGGGCTCTTGTTACAATTATTCCTGTAAGCACAGGCTATCTTTTTGGCCGCTTTGTACTCCGTATCAATCCGGTTCTGTTACTCGGGGCCGTTACCGGTTCAATGACCAGTGGTGCCTGCCTAAGTATTGTTACCAGAGAAGCAAAAAGTGCCATTCCTTCTTTAGGCTATACCGGGGCGTATGCTTTCGCCAATGTCCTGCTCACTGTTGCCGGGAGTATCATATTGCTTTTTTAAGAAAGACTATAAATATTTTTTTGATTTCCAAATTAGACAATCAGTTGTGGGCAGACCTCAACTCAATTGTATGATGTGATGAAATACACCAACAACATAAGGAGGTAACAAATGTTTACAAGAAAAATGATCATTATCCTTGGTTTGTTCACAGTTATGCTTCCATGGGTATCTGTACAGAATGTTTATTGCCTAGAGGCAGTCGTGCAGGAAGAGATAGTAGTAACGATTTATAAAGAAACAGATATTGTTCCGGTTGTAGAAAATGTGGTCATTCTGTTCGATTCTTCAAGTTCCATGGCTGATCAATACAAAGATACCGGCATGCAAAGAATCCAGGCGCAAAAAAAGTTACTCAGGCAGCGTGCCGAAATGATGCCGGATATCCCTTTAAATGTAGGGATTTACTCCTTTTCCGCTAAGCTAGAGACAATTTATGAGATGCAACCCATTAACAAAGAGAAACTTCTTGCGGCTATTGCTAGTTTGCCTGAGAAAGCAAGCGGTCCAACCATGCTCCAAAACACCCTCCGTAAACTCGGACCAATCATGCAGGCACTATCTGGTCGGACAGTTGTATTTCTATTTACTGATGGCATGTACACCACTTTTAGTGGGCATAATGATATGTCGCCGGTTTATCTGGCAAAGGACCTTGCCGACAAATATAATGCCCACTTCTACCTAATCAGTACTGCCAGTGCAGAAAAAGAACAGAAGATGCTGCAGGCTGTCGCAGCTATCAATGAGTCATCACGGGTGGTACCATTCGCACGTTTAATAGATAACCCGGAGTATTATACCGGCGCCGTTTTTGTGATTGAAGAATCATATATCGCATTGGCCCAAACCCGTGAAAAAGTAGTCGGTTTCAAACTTGGTCATGTGCTCTTCGGTTTTGACAAATCTGATATTAAGATGGATTATACAGACCAGTTGGACAAGGTAGGGAAAATGCTCGAAAAAAATCCTGATTCTACTGTGGTCCTGGCAGGATTCACCGACAGTAAAGGAAAGCCAGAATATAATCTTGGATTATCTCACCGACGGGTTGAAGCTGTTGCTAAATATCTGACTCAAAAACATAGTATTGATAGTGATCGGATCATTTTGCACTGGTATGGAGAAGCTGCACCCGTTGCAAGTAACGATACAGAGGAAGGGCGCCAAAAAAACCGCCGTGTCCTGGGCTATGTTGATATCGGCAATTAGGTTTTTTATTATTTGATTACCATCAGGTTTAACAAGTAGCCCCATACAAGATATTTTGTTTTTTGTGTGGGGTTTATACAAAGCGAAGGTCCTATGCTCTACGCAATTCTGTTTTGGCTGAAATCACCAGAGTAAGGCCTTTAGGGAGAAATCTTAAATCGGTGAGCTGTTAAGATGTTCTCCCATGTCACTTCATGAAACCCAAAGAAAACACCATCGATAAAATAGATAGGATTTTTGAGGATCTCAGCCGTTTCCCCACCCCATCCTTTGATTTGGCCTTGGCCAAAGCTCTGCAGCAGCGATGTCATACCATGAATATCCACAAGGCCAAGGTTGTCTATTTTAAGCGGATCAAGCTTACACTGACACATGCCCTGGAGCTTGCTGTGAAAGAAGACAAGCATCCTGAGCTGGACCTGCGAAAAGACTTCAATCAAGTTGAAAGAGAAATTCGAGCGTTGCTTG
>WTAT01000114.1 GCA_013139415.1 Desulforhopalus sp. | reverse complement strand
CGGGTGAATTGTCCAGTGTTTCCTTATTACGTGCCGTTCTTTATTCGAGACAGCTGCCGCAGCTTCACATCACCGCTTGATGTGGATACATCCATTCTTGGACGGCAACGGACGAGTGGCGCGTCTTTTTACTGATGCGTATCTTCGTTCTATTCCGTTAAAAGGGTATGGTTTGTGGAATGTAAGTCGCGGATTTGCACGAGACCGAGAAACGTACATGAACATGTTGGCTCGCGCTGATCAAGCTCGTAAGGGGGATTTAGATGGCCGAGGATACTTGTCAGAAAAGACCCTTATTGAATTCTGTGAATATTTTTTGAATGTTTGCCTCGATCAAATCACCTATATGTCGTCTTTACTCAACCTAGATGGTTTTCTAACTCGTCTTGATGGATACGTGCAGATGAGACATGTTGGCCTCATTCCTGCTCCACTGAAGAAATATACATCGCTTAAACTTGAAGTATCCCCCATGTTGCGTCAAGTGGTTTTACGGGGTGTTGTGCGACAATTAACCTGTCCGGTCGGCGTCAATTAAGATGGCCGGTTGAGTGCTAGTTCAGGCATGCTTCTTCTCGACTTAAGAGAGGAGGTCTATTTGCCTGGTAAACACATCACTCAAACGCAGGAAGCACTCTATATGCAGTCTCGTAAATCTGGACTAACGCAAGAAACAAGCGCAGCCAAAGCAGGTGTCAGTATTCGCTCTGGTCACCGTATCGAAACGGGCGGCAAAAAGGCTAAATCCCCACGAAAGGGGCGTACCCGTATCGATCCGTTTGCCTCAGTTTGGACATCAGAATTGGTTCCGTTGCTGGAAAAGGAACCAAAACTCTCAGGGTTAACCCTGTGGGAATATCTGGATGAACACCATCCGAACGCCTATCCCCACAAACTACTACGAACATTGCAGCGTCGGGTCAAGCACTGGCGGGCAACGCACGGGCCTGACAATCCAGTGATGTTTCGTCAGAGTTTACCGCCTGGACAACAAGGGTTATCAGACTTTACCCATCCTAGATCTGCCGTAACTGTCGCTGGTCAGCCATTTCCACATCTGATCTATCAATATCGTCTCGCCTACAGTGGTTGGCGTTGCACCCACGTTGTGCGAGGCGGCGAGAGTTATTCAGCACTGGCGCAGGGAGTACAGAATGCTCTGCATAAAAGTGGCGGAGTTCCGGTAGAACATCGCACCGACAGCCTTAGTGCCGCCTATGTCAATCAGAGCCAGAAGAAACAACTAACCCATGCATACGAGGGGCTCTGCCAGCATTATGGGATGACTGGAACGACCAACAACCCTGGACTCGGCCATGAGAACGGGGCGGTTGAAACCTCCCATGCCTCATTGAAGCATCGTCTCGACCAAGCGATCAAACTACGAGGCAGTGCTGACTTTGACAGTGTCGCTGACTATCAAGCCCTGATTAATCGCTGCACTGATCGTTTAAACCGCTACACCTTGACGCGCTTTGAAGAAGAGCAGAAATATTTACAGCCCCTGCCAAAATATCGCTTTATGGATTACTCGGAAATCTCGGTCAAGGTAACCACCAGCAGTACTATCGCGATTAAGCGTGGACTCTATACTGTACCATCGCGGTTGATCGGTGAAACGTTACGTATTCATCTCTACCATGACAAATTGATCGGTTTTGTTGGACAAACTCAAGTCATTGAGTTGCCCCGTGTCTTTGCTCAGACACCAAAAGGGAGAGCCCGTCGCATTGACTATCGCCACGTGATCCACTCACTGTCCGCCAAACCACAGGCGTTTCGCTTTTCCAATTTTCGCGATGAGTTATTTCCAAACGACAACTATCGCCAACTATGGAAGGTTGCCGATCAAAATCTCCCAGCAAAGGATGCCTGTAAGTGGATGGTCGCCGTGTTACGCATCGCCGCAGATCATCAGTGCGAAGAAGAATTAGGGCAAACACTATTGCTTCAAGCACAGACCGGCACACTGCCGAGCCTTAAATCGCTACAAACACAATATCTAAAAAATCAGGATCAAACGGAACTGGTCACCAAGCAGCATGACATTGCTGATTACGATAAACTGCTGTCTGGTTGCTGGATCAAACCCCATATCCAAGGAGGTAGCGTATGCCTCTCAAGATGATGTTAAAAGAGCTACGCCTATCGACCTTCATCCAGAATCTGGAGGACCACCAGCATCAGGCGGTTGAAAACACTTGGAGCTATTCAGAATTTTTAAGCAAACTCTGCGAACAGGAGCTGGCCCGTCGCTTCCAAACCAGAATTACCAAGTGGACACGGGAAGCACGCCTGCCTGTAGGTAAAAGCTTCGCAACCCTGAGCCTCTCAGATCTTCACCAAACTGTTCAGCAGCCTATCCTTGGGCTCAAAGACAACCACCAATGGGCATCTCAGGCCGACAACGTATTACTAATCGGCCCATCAGGAGTTGGCAAATCTCACATTGCCGCAGCCTTGGGACACCACCTGATTGAACGCGGTGTACGTGTTAAATGGTTCTCTGCGTGCGATCTTGTGCAGCAACTACAAAAAGCCAAAAAAGAATGGGATCTGATGACCTACATGACCCGCCTAGATAAATATATGGTGTTGATCATTGATGATATCGGCTACGTCAAAAAGAGTGACGGGGAAACCCAGGTTCTATTTGAATTTATTGCCCATCGCTATGAAAGTGGCAGCCTAATTATCACATCTAACCAACCCTTCAGCCAGTGGGATCAAATCTTTCCCGATGCACTAATGACCGTGGCTGCAGTCGATCGAATTATCCATCACTCAAGCATTATAGAAATCGAAGGAGAGAGCTATAGGAAAAAACAACACCTGAAAAAATAACGAAACTCAACCGGCCATCTTAATTGTCGTCAAACCGGACAAGTTAATTGACGCGAGACAGACCGTGGAGGACTGTTTCCTGCCGCCTGTCAAGACGAAGGAAAACAGGAGGGTCACCACCCTAGTGGAGATGGAGAGGGAGTATGTCCTCGAAGTGCTGGAGATGACCGGCTGGCGCGTCAGCGGCGAAAAAGGGGCGGCCGAATTGCTGGGCTTGAGGCCTACCACCCTGGAGGCTAGGATGAAGAAGATGGGGATCGAGCGCAAGGGGAAATGATCTAGGCGAAGTTGGGAATCTCCCAATTTTAAGAGGCGATTCTTCAGTCCGAATCTTCTTGCGAAAAAATAGATAATCGAAAAAAATCAATAAATAAAGCCGCTTGAGAGGATTCTCGGGCGGCTTTTTCTTTTGGTACGACCCTTGCGAAATGTTTTTAGAACAAGCCGCCGGCAGAAGATCCTCTATAGCCCGATATGGGGGACTAAGGGGAATCCTGCAATACGGCCTTTGGGGCCTTGATTCAGTGAGGAGCCTTGGGCCTTCCTGGTGCCTTGGTGGCAATCTCATCACACCGAATCTGAAGGAGAATTGAAGTATGGAAAAAAAGATTACAAAGGTACTGACAGCCAAGAGCAGGGGCTGAAGAACGAAGCGGGCTTGAGCCGCCGCAGGTTCTTCAAGGCCGGAGCTCTCGGCGCCACCCTCGGTGCTACGGCCCTCGTCGGTAGCAAGAAGGCGCTAGCAGCCACGGTCG
>WTAT01000517.1 GCA_013139415.1 Desulforhopalus sp. | reverse complement strand
ACTCCGAAAGGGCATTCTCGGACAGTCTCCTAGCCGGTGATGGCCCCGTCCGTGTCCAGCACCGGTCTGCGCGAGGTTAAATAGCCAATAGTTCCACCGGGAAGGGAGGAGGCGTCCATGGCAATAGATCTACCGGGTGTAAGTATTTCACCACTGCTTCCTCTTGGTGAATGAGTCGCACCCCAGGTGAAAAAAATGAAGCGCGGATTATGTTGCAGAATTCGTAGCTGTTCCTCCGGGTGAGCTTGCAGGTATGTTCTTATGGCGGGTATGTTCACCTCTTCCAAGGCCATTTTTTCTATTCGATTACTTCTTGAATGCTTCTGCTATTTCACTGACTGCCATGGCGTATTTCGTGCTATGGTTGTATTCGGTAATGGCCAGAAAATTAGGATAGCCGGCGATATAGCGCATTCCTCCACCTTTCCAGGGAGATTGCTGTAGTCCTACAACAGAAAGTTTTCCGTTATGAGGAGGACGAGGAATGGTGATTTGCTGGGTTTCGGCGAGAACTCGCCAGTCTATTAAACCCTTCCTTCCTTCTTTGTAGGTACTGACCAGTAATTCCGATTTGAGCTCATTGCCAATATCCGAATACAACGGTGCATGGAGCGTCCAGCCGAATCTTTTGAGGTAATTGGCAATGGAAGCAAAGATGTCCTCCATTGAGTTAATGAGATCACGACGGTTGTCGCCATCAAAATCCACCGCATATTCGTTAAAACTTGAAGGCATAAATTGGGCCTGACCAAAAGCCCCGGCATATGATCCATTTATTTTGAGTGGATCGATGTCATTGGCTCTGCATAGAATCAGAAAATGGATAAGCTCTTTGCGGAAAAAATCGGATCTGCGTGGATATTTATCAAAGAGGGTGTTGAGCGTTCGGAAGAGATTGAATCCTCCCTGATTGAAGCCGAATCTGGATTCGATCCCCCAGATTGCTACAACGGCCTCCCTGTCCACTCCAATTTCAGTCTCGATCCGATCAAACAACTGTCGGTATTGTTTAAGACTCTGCTTTCCTTTGAAAATTACTGAAGGTGTGATGAAAAGGGGCCAGTACTGATAATAGGGTTTGGCCTCCCATTGCTTGTCCATAAGCTCAAGTACTTTTCGGTCGACTTTTAGGCCGTTAAAAAGTTTTTTCAGTTCTTTTTTGGAAAAATGGTGCAGTTCCTCCAATTCGTCGAAAAATTGTTGGTAACGTTCGCTGGAGAGATCAATAGGCTGGTTGTCTACCACATAATCAGCAGCCTTTGGGGTATCATCGGCGATGCAGTTTATGCACATCAGGATGACAAAAAAGATTCCGAAAAGAGTAGGAGTCAATAAAAAAAAAATCAGGCGAAAGTTAATGATGGTGCTCCTCCACAGATTGTTGAAGAAAAATAATGTACCATTATCAGCGGTAAAAAAAGAGAAATTTTTCGAGAAATTTTTCGAGTTGATTTGTCGGTAGACTGTTGATTCCAGCAGCAGCTGCTCTGCCCCCTCCGGTAGGAAAAAGTTTGCAGAGAGTATCGGCATCGCGTCGGTCATCCAGTGGGGCTCGGACACTGATTCTCAGGGTTTTATCGTTATTTTCCGTGATCACCGCGTGGGCGGCGTCTGTCCGTTCTCTGGCTCTGGTATTTGAAAAAACACCGGTAACTCTTCGTGCCCATGCTGCATCCGGCAAGGTATAGACCCTGTTTTTACCAGGTGTTTTCGTCTCCTTTAACTCCATTACCTGCGAAACATCTTCGCTGTATCCCATCCGAAGAGCGGCAAGTTCTGTTGAATGTTCCAGGAAAACGAAAGGACTGGTGTAGGGGGCAACCGCTTTATAGAGTTCCCGGGGGTGATAGTGGAGATCCTCGACCATCTCTCCGTAACCGTTATAATTAAACAGTTCTCCTAATTCCTGTAATTGAGCTGTTTGGTGTTCCGTCAATCCCTGTTCTTTGGCATGTTTTGTTGCTAAATGGTGTAAATTATCACCAAATGCACCGCATATGGCCCAAAGACAATATTTGCCATCCAGAGTTGCATTGACAATCAGCGAGGTGCAGGTATCGGGTGAGGGATCAATCAGTGTTTGCAGGAACGGGGATTCTGGTACAGTACCAGAAAAATGATGATCAAAATAGGCAACTGTATTTTGCTGACGCAGTAATTGCTCAAGCGAGGAGCGGTTGCTGTCGAGGGAAATGTCGAAAACAGTCAGGTTACTTTTTTGCAGGTGTTCAACCTGGGAGAGCAGCCGGATATCCCTTTTAACGCCGGTTATTAACTGTTTGTCGGGGAGTGGGTTTTTTAGACGATATTGATGAAGAGCGAAAATTCCATCAGCATCCCCATTAAAAATGTCATAGTGCATAGCAAGGTCTCTCGTCTACGGAATTTTTCATTCCTTCAAAGAGGCTTGAAGGCAATCCCCGATCATCGGGTTAAATTCCACATTTAAATAGTTGACTTTAAAAACCGACCCCCAACGGGAGACCGATGTTGGCCAGAGTGAACATCAGAAGGTAAGTGGTATCTGTCGGGGTGTACTTTGTCTGAAATTTAACTGACCAGCAAACCGCTTTATAGGTAATTGAACCTGTAGCTTTATTAGTTTCATTCTCCGAGAGTGATTGTTCAATTTCTCCTCCCACACTCCAACCATTGATAATCTGAGCGACAAGGGTTCCGTTGAACTGATCGATGTTTTCTTCATCGTTGAAACTGTAATCAAGACTTAATGAATCACCCCTGCTGTTGCTATATTGACTTTCAAAGGTGTGGCGGTTGAATTTGTTGTCATAGACATCATAGTAATTTTTATAACCAATGTAAGTCCTGGGCAACGGTTTCCATTTTAATTCCGAAAAGATATCTGAAAATGGCTGGTCGGAGCCTGCTTCATTAAGATCGTACGATTGTTCTATCGTTAAGTCTACATAAATGTTTTGTGTTTCTCTGTTTCCTGCACCGTGGAGGAATTTGTATAAATAATTGTCAAAACCGTAGGTTACCCGGTTTTCTTCATCGATATCGTCGACGTCGTCAAATTGAGGAAGGGTATCCTGATCAACATCAGGGAGGTAATTATATTGAACGTAAGGTCGCACCTGATGGGCAGCTGTTCGGTCGCTGCTCGAGTCGGAAAAGAAGTCTTTTTCAAGAGTAGTCGCCACCTCGATTTCGAAATCCGGATACAAGCGGTTTTGGGTGGTACTGTGGTTCCAATCGGCGTCCCCATATGTCTGGACAATATAGAAGGTATCACGGAGACCAACTTCCGCTCTTGATTCAAGGTATGCGCCCAAAGGTATTGGGGTGGAGATTGACGGATGAAGATCTAAGCGATGTCCACCAATTCCGTCTTCCCGCCAATAGTCGACATAATTGGTATCCCAGTCGAAATCAAAATTTGTTTCACCGACCGGTACAACACCGGAAAAGTCTATGCTGGGGAGTTGCCACAAGGGGGTGTCGGTGCTACTGGAACGGGTGTCTGCATCATTGATCGCCAACAGGTTTACCTGTAGCGACATACCATCCCAGCTGCGAAGAGATATAAAAGTGTTCTCGCGTTCGGTCTCCGATTGATTCTGGAAAGCACGCCCAAAGGTGTCGAGGTAACGGTCATAAGTTGCGCCAAAGCCTGTTACGCCGGTATCAAACTCATCGAGGTAATCCTCATCGGAGACAATATCAATATCAAGACGTGTCTGCCAGTCACCAAAGGTGTGATCTGCTTTACCTCTAACCCAGTATCTGTCGCTATTGTCATGGGTAATCCCGGAAGTATCGTAATATGCAGTCTCAGAGGGGTCCGAAAGTTTATCATCAAGGTAACTTGCGGTTAAAACTCCCTTGTCGTTCGCACTTGCAACATAACGGAATTCAGCCCCCGGCATAAATCCACGATTTTCCAGATATTCCGGGTAAAAAGTTATGTCGGCAGAGTCAGAAATATTGAGAAAAAAAGGCAGATTAAATCCGAAACCGCTATTTTCTGAAGAGGATAACTCTGGAAAAAGAAAACCAGAGTGGCGGTTGTTATTGACCGGTAAAAGAAGGTAAGGACTATAAAAGACAGGTACATCCTTTATGTTGAACCTTGCATGTTTAAGGAAGGCGTATCCATCCTGCCGGACGTCAGTTTCCGAACTCGAGAAACTCCAGGGAGGAGTCTCACCCTCTTTAAGCTTACAGGTGATCACCCAGCCGTCGTTGATTCGGTAGGTATCAAAACCGGTTTTTTCTATCTTTTTCCCTTCGAGATGGAGAGAGTTTTGGTTGTGCAGCATGGTTGCATCGGAAAAAACCCCAGTTTCGTTCTTAAGATTTAACGTCCCTTCCCTGGCAGAAAGTTGGCCCTCTTTAGTTAAAATTTGGACATTCCCTTTGGCTTTGATGGACTCAGTATCTATATTGTAGACTATCCAGTCGGCCTTGATTGTCACGGTCGTCTGATACTCTGGAGTTACTGACTTATCAATATCATCTGCTACTACTTCAGGTTCTTCGACATCTTCTTCAAGGAGTTCAGACCAGATGGAAGATTTGCTCTCAGCTTTTGACCGTTTCGGCGGTAGTTTCTGTTTCTTTAACAGGATTACATTGCCTTGGGCAACAACGCTGTTTGGATCTCCATAACGTACGATTTTGTCAGCAGAAATATTCCATTCTTCAGTAGAGGCTTTTTCCTCACGTGCCTGACAGACAAAACCGCCTAAAAGCAGGAGTAACAGTAAAGCCAAGGTAAATTGAAGATGGGAGCTTCGGAACAAACTTACGGACACAGTATACCCCTTTCGAAAGATCGTTGTTAGCAACGTAATAAGCTTTCCTCTTTATACAGAAAAGAGTAAAATATATAGTATTATTGTAATTCCTTCATTTTATTTTGATAAAGAAAGAACCATTATACGTTTTAGCCTTTGTCAAGGCTCGAAATGTACGGTTCTCGGCGATCACTGTCAAGTTTAAAGTCATGTTGCTATACCGTAGAGCTGAGAAGAGTATCTGGCATATATGATAGGGAAAATTATGATTTTGGGGTAATCTGTTTTTACTTCTGCAAATAGAAGAAAATGATTTAGTGCCTTACCCCTTAAAGCCTGTCATTAAGTTCAATACCCCCTCAAAGGGGTACTAAAAAGAGTACCCTCAAGGGGCATTGAAAATAATCCCGGCTTATTTCCCGTTTACCGGGGTTAGATATTTAAAAAAAATCACATCGATTAATTTTAGATATTATTTGTGTTTCATTGAAATTGACAGTACTAGTGTGTCGGGGAATATCATATTATATGAACGTGAAAGGGTGTATCACGTATTTACCAGGGAGTGTGATGCTCCAGAGAGATTCCCAAGGTCACTTCTTTTTTAAAATTGCAGGTATGTATTTAGCAGAAGACAATCACTTTCAAGCGGTTGAACGGTTCGGGGTTTATGTACTTTGACTGTCAGCCTGTTACCACAGCAGCAGCTGACAGAAACGATCCTGCTAAATGTATATCGATAGAAATGAAAGCACTAAAACGATGATTGTTGCAAAGCAGGATTTTTATTGCCTGCATTGTCAACGACTATATCACTAAGATAGCCGGGTCGTGCGCACCGCTAGTGTACTCAATTCGGCAAAAAGGACAAAATATGGTTGTAAAGAAAAATGATGAGAAAGAAAAAAAAACTGTTCAAATAAAGGCGACGACCGGGGCATGGTGGAAGAGCACGACTACAAGCGATGTGCCATCTGTTACCACTGAAGTGTCAGAGACGAAGAAAGAGAAGGAAACGGCTGTAAAACCAAAAGTTGTCCCTAAAAAGAGACCCAGGAAAAAACCGGCAATAAAAGCCAGCACAGAAAAAGCAGGTGCTGAGGCCGGGGAAGAAAGTGGGGATGAGCCCAAAAAGAGCACTCCTGCCAGGAAACCTTCAGGAAGGCGGCCCGCAAGAAAAACTAAAGAGACCAGCGTAGAGAGTACGCCGAGCAAAATAGCACCGGTTGAACAGGTAGACGTCGAAGTTGTCTCTGAAATCGATGCTACGGTGTCCCGCGTCGAGGAGCCAGTTCCGGAGGAAAAAGTGGCCCCGAAACGTCCAAGGGCACGCCGGGGAAGAGGACCTGGGGAAAAGCCAGCTGTCGTTGAAGAGACATCTTTGGTTGCTGAAAAGACCGAGGAGGTCGCAGAGCCTGTTTCTATACCTGCGGGGACAGAAGAAACAGAAAAAGAACAGGTTGTTGCTTCCGGGGCCGATGGAGATTCTGCTGAGCAAGCTGTTGTGCCTGAGCCAAAGCCTGCAAAAGAAAAAACTGCAAGAGTTGCGACGGCGCGTAAGGAAGAGATTAAGAAAGTCAGTAAGTTGTTGATTAATGCCGAAGAACCGGAAGAATGCCGATTGGCTTTGCTTGAGGATGGTCGGTTGGAGTCCATCCATGTTTCAACAATTTCCAGAACACAGACAAAAAGCAATATTTACAAGGCCCGCATTGTCGCCATCGAACCAAGTCTTCAGGCGGCATTTGTCGATTACGGTACAGAGAAAAACGGCTTCCTGCCTTTTAGTGAGATACACCCCGAATATTATAAGCAGGAGTTGACTGCAGAAACTCGTCAACTGGTGGAAAATAACCAGTGGAAAAAAATCAGCATAACCGATGTTGTTGAAAGAGGGCAGGAGATCCTGGCTCAGGTAGTTAAAGAGGAGGTGGGGAAGAAGGGTGCGAACATGACCACCTTCCTTTCGATTCCCGGACGATGTGTTGTTCTGATGCCGGGGTCTGATTCGGCTGGTATTTCCAGAAAAATTTCTGGCGAACAACGCAGATCCCAACTCCGAGACACTATGACCTCCATGAATTTACCGGAGGGAATTGGTTGGATTGTTCGTACCGCCAGTGTTGATATAACTCAAGAGGCTTTATCCCGAGACGTTGAGTATCTTCTTGAGCTTTGGGGTGAGATTAAGAACAAAGGGCAGGAGATGGATGGCGTTGGCTTGGTGTACGAAGATCACCGGAGTGTACTCAGATTCTTGAGAGAACATTTTGATCCTGCCATTCAGGAGATTCTGGTTGATGATCGGACTGCATTGGAACAGGTGAAAGAGTTTGTCAAGATGCTTCCGTCGAAACAGAGAACTGTCAATGTCCGTTTTCATCAGGGAGCCCGGCCAATTTTTAATCAGTACAGTGTTGAAGATCAGATAGAATCGATCTATCAACCGCAGGTGAGTCTGCCTTCTGGCGGATCCATTGTTATTGATCCGACGGAAGCGTTGGTTGCTATTGATGTGAATTCCGG
>WTAT01000556.1 GCA_013139415.1 Desulforhopalus sp. | reverse complement strand
CGACATATCTTCAGGACTGATGTTACCACTCCCAAGAAGTTTATCTTTTATCCAGTCAACAAGTCCAGCCCAAAAATCACTACCAACCAAAACTATCGGAAAAGGTTTGATCCTTTCGGTTTGAATGAGCGTCAGTGCTTCAAAAAGCTCATCAAGGGAACCAAAGCCACCCGGCATACAGACAAACCCCGTGGAATACTTCATGAACATTACCTTTCTTACAAAAAAATACTTAAAATTCAGTGGAAAATTCGCGTAAGGGTTAGGCTCTTGTTCATGAGGCAGATCAATATTTAATCCGACTGACACCCCACCCGCTTCAGAAGCTCCTTTGTTTGCAGCTTCCATAACGCCAGCCCCACCGCCGGTAATAACGCAATAACCAGCTCTTGCAAGACCAGCTGCTATTTTTTCAGAAAGGAGGTAATATTTGTGATCCGCCGGGGTTCGAGCAGATCCATAGATTGTCACAGCAGGAACATCAACTGCCGACATTGCATCAAAACCGTCGACAAACTCGGACATTATCCTAAACATTCTCCATGAATCACCAATCACCGTGTTGTCGAGAACATATTTTGGTTCTGTTACAATGCTGCCATTCTTAATTTTTCTCATACTATTCCTGTTTATCGCATTATTGCTCGAAGAACTTCGTTCAGTCCCCTTTTGGCTTTAACCCTCAGGTCCTTTCGGCAATTCTCCTGCGCCAGTACTTTTTCAAACCAGTTTTTAGCTCTACGATACTGCTCTTCACGAGCGTAACTCTCACCAAGAAAGAACTGTGCTTCAACCTTGCAATCTCGGTTTTTCAGGCAACGGTAGAGATATTCCCGTGCTTCATGGGATGATCCACACTGCAACAATACTTCAGCAAGATACAACAGATAGCGGAGGTTAGAGGGTTCCAGTTCAACACTTTTACGGCATAGCGAAAGAGCGATTTCATCCCCTTCCCCCTCTTCCAGATAGACCCGACCAAGCAGATTCATGGCCCTGTCGTCCAATTCATCAAAACGTAATGCTCGCTGCAATGATTCCATTGCTTTTCGATTGTCTTTCAGACCATGGTAAGCTTCGCCAAGATAGTAATGAACACGGCCCGCACTTTGAGCATTTTTGTTTTGCAGCCGCCAAGGGACAAGGTAAGAAAGTGCATCCTCATACTTGCCGATTTCACAAGAAAGTATACCAAGTTGCATTGTCAGGTCGTTGACAAGTTCGGATCCGCCCTCTTCATCACTGGAATACTGCAATGCTTTTTCCAGATAGTTCAAAGCTTCAGGTTTGCGATTTCGAGTCTGTTCAGCCAACCCAAGATTATAAAGTGCCATGAAATTTTTATCATCAAGTGCTAATCCGTTTTCAAAACTCTGCATAGCAGGTGCTAACTTGTTCATCATAGCCAGTGCAACACCAAGACTGTTATGCAGATTGACGTCCAGATTATCACATTTCAACCCCCTTTTGTATTCCCTTACTGCTTTGGCCAGATCACCGTCACCAAAGTAAATATCACCGCTGATATTTAAACTCAACGCATCAAAGACCGCAGCACTTGATTGTCCATAAAATCCGGCATGCAGCAGAGCCTTACGGCAATTAAAGACTATTTCGGTTTTTTTAAAATCACAATAAGGATAACTACTCACGCCAGCGGATACATGGATATTCTTCTCAGGATTATCAGTCCGACGAATCACTTCTTTAGCCCATTCCAGAGCTTCTCCATCCTTAGCGCCGTCCAGATACACTAACACGTCATCACCGTAGGGTATAATCACCCCTCGATTAATATTTGCTGGAACCACACGACTCGCTGAACAAGCTGCGCTATCACTACAGAAATGCACCAGACAGAAAGTCTCCGACGTGAACCACAGCCTGTTGAGTCTGCGCACAAGATTTCGATCAGGTAGTGCCAGCGGATGGTTCTCCGGATGGGCGAGCAAAGCAAATTCACAAAAGCTGAAAGGACCACGTTTTGCAGCATGGCAAAGAGCAGTCCAGGCCTCATCCAGTAGCTTCCTGCCATAATGTATTTGTTTTTCGCTTTCTCTTTCGCTTGCGCTGGGAATTTTAGAAAAACTAGAACCAATGTGGACCCTGTGGCAACCTTCTTTTTTAAGATAGGAGACAATTGCACTCTCAATTTCAGGCCGTTCCCCTTCATAATTCTGTTGGAGTGCCAGGGCAAAGGTGGATTGTCCGAGATAGTGCAACACTGAATCTGCCTGTACAAAATTAACAAGAAGAGTTGCACATTTATGTAAATACCTCAAAGAGTACTGAAAAGAAGCTCTTTTAGGAGTCAATTCCAAAAGTATGAGCTGCAAACCTTCGGTCGAGCCATACGTTTCCAGCAAGGAATATAAGTTGGATACATTTAGCAGACCTGTCTGACTGTCTACACGAGCCTGCTTCAAAAAAAGAAATTCCTGTTCAACTGTTTCCTTTTTGTCCAACAGCCAATCTTCGCTCACTTTTTTCAGAAACAGAGGATCAGCTCCGGAAATAATCGCAACACTTCGCTCCCCACCTTCTAAATCAAAAGCAAGCATCAAGTACTCTGCATGAATACCATAACCAACCACGCCTTTTTTCACCTGCGTGAAAAGAGACACCAGCTCAACAACGCACGTACTATCCTTATAAAGTATCTCAACCTGTCCGACAGAAAAAGCAAAGACCACACGCTTGGCCCCAGGGAAATATTTCTGCAAAAACTCTGCATAACTATTTGAAAATCTGGAAAAGTCTTCAGCCGTCAATTTGCTGTTATCAGATAAAATCGGGAATGATTCAAGCACGACCTTCACCATCTCCTTCACTACAGGAGCCAAAGAAATCTATCAACAAAGATACAAGATCATTTATTTCACGATCCTGCACAGTTCGAACGTCAATGAGGAAACGATCATTTTCAATTCTTCCTATGAGTGGAATTGGTAGTTTTCTCAGTCTGTTTTCAAAAATACTGAGTTTCATGTTTGACGGTCCAAAATCAATGGCCCAGCTATCTATACCAAACTCGGGCAGAGCCCCGCCACCAACCCGTGAAACGGTTGGAACAATCCGAATTTCACATTGCGTTTCGATCCTTTTTTTCAATCGGCGTTGAATTTTTTGGGCTCGTTTTTTAAGCTCCTCTGATGTAATGGTCAACATTGACAAAGTTGGAATGTTTTTTAATGCCAGAGTAAGGTCGAAATATTCCCGAAGAACACTTTCCAGAGACGAAAGAGTGAATTTATCAATCCGAAGTACTCTATTCAAGGGGTTTCGTTTAATCTCTGCAATGACATCCTTTTTACCGACAATTATTCCTGCCTGTGGTCCTCCAAGCAGCTTATCTCCACTAAAGGTCACCACATCGACTCCGGCTTCGACGATTTGTTGTACCGTCGGTTCCTTTGGAAAACCAAACTGAGACAAATCAATCAAACTGCCACTGCCGAGATCTTCCATGGTTGCCAGGTCATTATCCTGAGCAAGTTTAACCATTTCTTCAGCGGACACTTCGGATGTAAAGCCAATGATACGAAAATTCGAGGTATGTACCCGCAACAGTAATGCGGTTTCCTCCGTTATCGCGCGTTCGTAATCGTATAAATGCGTTCTGTTGGTAGCACCTACCTCCTTGAGAGTGGCACCACTTTTGGTCATGATATCTGGAATACGAAACGATCCACCTATTTCAACAAGTTGACCGCGGGATACAATAACTTCTTTATTGTTTGCAAGTGTATTGAGAGCGATAAAAACAGCCGCCGCATTGTTGTTGACAACGAGGGCTGCTTCAGCACCTGTCAACTCGCAAATAATATCCTCCACCAAACTATAACGACTTCCACGCTTACCCGTTTCCAGACTAAATTCGAGATTTGAGTAATAACCTCCTGCCTGTACCAAATTATCGGTAGTTTTTTCTGAAAGTATAGAACGACCTAGATTGGTGTGGATAACTACACCTGTACCATTAATCACTCTTCGAAAATGAGGAGTGAGTTTAACGGAAATTTCATTTTGAAAAATAGTCATCCACTCATCAAAGCTCATTTCACGACATGCATCATCCCCACGGAGTATTTTTTCCCTTTCCTTCTTAATTGAGCTTTGTACAGCGGTTTTAAGTATTCTGGAGGGTACACTCAATTCAGAATTACTTTTTAGGAGTCCAATTAGCAGTCCAATACATTCATCTACCTTAGGCAGAGCTTTAAGCAACTTAGTCTTGTTATCCATTATTTTATAAAAAGAACACAATGAGAGGAAGTTAAGAGATCAGGCGGATAATCGTCTTGCAGGCGATTACGATTTAATTGTCATTTAAATTAATATATTTACGATCACCCTCACATGATAGCGCATAATATAAGAAGGCCATACTATTTTTTATAAATTGATTTTTCTACTTGACGGCGGTTAGCCAATCAAGTATTTTGCCGCGGTCTTTGAGGAACACGAAATGATTTTTCGACTGAAACGGTCGTATCTATTTCGGAGCGAATCAAAAGCGAAAAACAACAAAGAAAAACATTGACTGAACATTTCAGCTGTGTTAGCTTAGCCAGCTCGTCGCGGCATTCGTACCGCGGGGCTTTCGTTTATTAAGAAAGCCTGAGCACGATCCTTGAAAACTGAATAACAACAAAAAGCAAACGGGCCCAAATGAGGTATTACTTACCTCAAGGGCAAACTTTGT
>WTAT01000445.1 GCA_013139415.1 Desulforhopalus sp. | reverse complement strand
GAGTGGTAGCGCTGCCAGCCCTTGAGAATGGTGCGTATCAATCGAGAAAGGCTGGGGCCATTGTCCTTGAAGTCCTGCTCAAAGGCTTTAACCAGTAACTGTTCCTCCTCCCCTGCTGGAATATGGGGGTGCCGATGGTTGAAACGGAACTGGCCATGGCTGTCGGAAATTTTAAATTCATCGGGCGGTAACAGGGTTCCCTTTTCCTTCAACTCTCTGTAGAGAGGGGTCCCTTGATTTGCAGTGTAGAGCATGAACTGGTGGAAATCTGTGGAATGGGAAACGGCATAGTCGATGACCTGATCGATATTATCCGGAGTGTGTTCCTCCAGGCCGATAATCGATGAGCCGAGGACCCGAATACCATGGTCCTGTAGCTCTTCGATCAGGGATTTCGTTTCAATACCTGCAAGTTTCGAATACTGGCTCTCTTTACCCTCCAGCCCCATCCAGACCCATGAAACACCTAGCTCTACGAGCTGTTTTATGGAATATGAGCGTAAGACCTTTGCCGAACTGAACACATAAAGAGCCCAGCTCTTATTATGTTTCTTCATTTGTTCGAGTAGGCTCAGTGCCCTTTTCTGATGGAGGAGAAAGTTTTCATCGAGAATAAAAAAGGAGCTTACCTTTAGCTTTTCTTCAAGGTCGGCCAGTACGTCATAGAGTTCTTCTCCGCTCTCAAAAAAATTCTTGAAATTGCCCTTGCCGCCAAACAGGGCTGAAGTTGAGCAAAAGTTACAACCCATGGGACAGCCAACCGAGGGTACTACGACAGCGGCAGTATCTCCCGGCTTATCAGAGAGAGTGTGGCCCAGAACTCTTGCGCCAAAGGCCGAGGCCACAGCCGGATGCTTTACTGGTCCCGTCGTGTCCTGTCCCAGATATTGACGGAACCACTCTATACCGTCTCCCCGTACGATATGATCGGCATCGATTATATCATCAATTCCCTCCATATTGCTGACATGTCCGCCGACCACGATAGTTGCATGAGGCTGATACGTGCGGATCAGTTCGCACATCTTCTTAACCTTGTTAAAATTTGGGATGATGGAACTGATGCCAATTATATGGTAGTGGTTGGAACGGATGGTCTGAGTGAAGCGCTTCAGATCCGGAAAGTCCAAAAGAGTGCAGGGTGCCAGGATGTTTTCTTTGATCATCAACAAACCAAATGATCGGTGAAACATTCGCAGGGAGAAAACCCCCTGTACGCGTGTGACTTGGTTGTGGTACAGTTCCATCGGATTTATTGCGCTGCTGCCATATTCATCGTCTTGTGCATAGGGACCAAAAACACTGGTCAATAAAACCCGTGCTTTTATTCCGAGATGATGGACGGGATGACTGTCTGCCATTGGTATACCTCGTTGAGTGATAGAATCAGTAAAATGATTCGTGTTATTGTAGGTCATTAATTTGATTGTAGATAGTCAAGGGAGACAAATGACAATACTTTTACAAAACACCAGGAATTAATGAAGCGTTCAATCTGGTTTCTTCATCCTATCGCTATCTTTGTCTTTTCCATTATTGCACTCGGCCTTTCTCTGTTTTTGTATATCTACTGGTATGTAGAGGTCAGTACCGGCCTCAAGGCCGTCATTGAAAAGACCAATCTTGATCCGCAACAGTTCGTCGCCTGGCAGACTTGGGTGGTGATCATGGTCCTGTCGATTCTGGTCGGTATCATTCTGGTTGGCATTTTCATAATTTTCGTCTACCAGCGAAAGACCCTGGCCCTCTATCGTTCACAGTATAATTTTATCAACAGCTTTACCCATGAACTGAAGACTCCGACCACGTCCCTCCGGCTCTATCTGGAGACCTTTATCAAGCATGAGCTGCCAAGAGACAATCAGTTGAAATATCTGGAATATATGCTGGCGGATGTGGGGAGGCTCTCTGATAACATCAACGGTATCCTCAATTTGGCCCGGATCGAAGCGAAGATTTATGGAGGGGAGTTTGTCGTTGTCGATTTGGCTGAGGAGGTGGATGGGTTTTGCCGGAAAAATGAGCAATTATTTCGAGGGAGTGACATCGTTATTAATCAGCAGCAGAGAAGATGCTATTTTTGTTCAATAAACCGCGCACTCTTTCAGATGCTGCTCATGAACCTGTTGTCTAACGCGATCAGACACAATGAAAATGATCGACCACGGATCATGATTACTTTCAGTCAGACGGAAAAAGATGTACAGCTCTGCTTTGCTGATAATGGAATCGGTTTTGAAAAGCCCCAGAGCAAAAAGATTTTCCAGAAATTTTTTCAGATTGAGCGAGCGGAATCCAGTCATGTCGGGGGAACCGGTCTGGGCCTGTATATGGTCGAGCAGGTTGTCAGGATCCACAAAGGCAAGATAACAGCCCAAAGTGATGGCTTAGGAAAAGGGGCGCAATTCACCCTTTCTTTACCTAGACAAGATCTCCCCGTCTTATCGGAACAAGAGGATGCAAGTGAATGAAATAGCCAAGAAGCGAATCTTAATCATTGAAGATGATCTCCATATCGCCGAAGGAATCGCGTTGAACCTGAGCTTGCAGGGACATGAGGTGAAGGTCGCTCTCGATGGCATTGAAGGGTTGGAGGCCTGGAAGCAGTGGTGCCCGCATTTGATTGTCCTTGACCTGATGTTACCGGGCATCGACGGAATGCAGATTCTAAAAAACATTCGACTGGAGGATGAACGACTACCCATCCTCATCCTCTCGGCCAAAGTAGAGCCGTCTGATAAAGTTGATGGCTTTCTCGATGGTGTAGATGATTACATGACCAAACCCTTCAGCCTCGAAGAATTTTTGCTGAGAGTCAAACGTTTGCTGACCCGGGATCAGTGGCAGCGAGAACAGGACGATTCCCTTATAACAAATTCGAGTGAACAGAGACCCTACAGCTTTGGAGCGAACAATATAGATTTTTCCAGCGGTCAGGCCGAGTGTTACGCAGGAACCATCCAACTGACTGAGCAGGAAATCAAATTACTTAAACTCTTTATTATCAACAAAGGCAAACCCCTGTCACGGAGCAAATTGCTGGAGATC
>WTAT01000215.1 GCA_013139415.1 Desulforhopalus sp. | reverse complement strand
GCCACATTTCTTGAGTCGAACCGCTAAGTAGTCGAAAAAGTGCAAGGTTTTCCACTGCGTCACACAGTGCAGCCGAAAACTGTCCCCAGGCTAACATAAAACCGACCATGCCCATTTTCGGCAACCTGGCGCGAAATATCCGACCAAGTTGTACACATGCCAGTCCGATAAAGAAGGCATAGATCGACAGAAACAGATAGTCGATGCCTAAACTGAAAGCCGCGTGAATTTTGGCGTCCTGACTCCAGGAGGCTAGTATACGCTGCGCTACGGAAGGCGTTTTGGCCAGTTCATAGGAGATGATGCCATGGGGTGCCGCCTCGGTTTTCAACGGGCCATCCAAGGCCTGCATGACCATCAGCAGCACCAGGCAGAGAGTTAAGGATAAAACAAGCGCCCCTTTGCGATGACCGTCGCACAGCCATCTAAACGGGTCCGGGAATTTAATGTTTCTCATGGATTGAAAATCGCCTCATTCCTCAGAAATTATCGATGTTTATAAATTTTACACTACTAACCCCGATAAACCGGATTCTTTGTAGTACCCCTTGAGCGGGTATTGAACTGAACACCCCTCAAGGGGGTACTAAAAAGAGTGACAGGAAAGCTGGAGTAAGGCACTAATGTATATACCGAACCGTGAATCACGATATTCCTATAATTTTAATCATTCACTCGTAAAAGGTTCTTGCAGAGAAAAAAATGATCGCATGGAGTATGTTGCTTTGATGGTTAGGAATACAGCCGGTTGGAATTGCAGGCTTAACGACGATATCTCCTGCTACGACGGAGCGAAGTCGGAAGCCTCATGCTCTTTCGAGTCAGGGGCTAAAGCTGCCTAATAGTTTTATTCCCTGTTTGTAGTATTGCTGCCAGACAGTATCTGGAACCATATTTCCCCCCGTGGCCCAAACCAGGTGGGTGGTGTGCTGTTGTTGTTCGGGCGATATAGACAGTTTTTCCCATACTCCCGCAAGTTTTGACAATCCAGAAAAACCAACCAGAGCTGATGGCTCGAGGTGGATATCTTCACATTGAGCAAACAGGGCCAGGAGACAATACATTTGATCATCCGGAACGGTGAAAATTCCTGAAAGTATGTGTTGCATTGCACGGCACACTAGCCCGGACGGCCGGCTAACAGCAAGTCCATCGGCAATTGTTTTATTTTCGACCCCCAGTTGTTGGGCGGAAATGCCATCATGGAGTCCAGTTGCGAGTCCTGCCAACATCGCGGGAGCTTGTGTGGGTTCTCCAAAAAAACAATGGACGTCGTCGCCAAAAGCAAGCTTCAAGCCAAATGTCACTCCCCCGGGACCTCCACCAACTCCACAGGGAAGATAGACAAGTAGGGGATGATTTTCATCGACCTGAATCGATTGCTCCCTGAATTGTGTTTTCAACCTTTCTGCAGCTACTGCATACCCTAAAAAAAGATCCCTGGAGTCCTCATCATCAACGAAATGACAAAGAGGGTTCGTTTTTGCCTGCTCACGTCCCTCTGAAACAGCTATACTATAATCGGCATTATGCTCTACAACAGAAACCCTTTTAGAACGTAACAACTCTTTCTTCCATCTTTTGGCATCCGCAGACATGTGAACAGTGACTTGAAAACCCAACTTTGCACCGATAATACCGATGCTTAGTCCCAGGTTTCCTGTTGAGCCAACCACGATCGAGTATCGACTAAAAAAATCTTTACATTGACTAGAGTCGAGTACTTCATAGTTGTCGGTTGTTTTCAGGAGACGATTGGCAATTGCTGTTGTTTCGGCAAATTTAAGAATTTCATAGATACCACCTCTGGCCTTGATGGAGCCTGATACTGGCAGGTGACTATCTAATTTAACGAAGAGTGTTCCTGGAATGGTAACCTCATAGTACTCTTCGATTTCTTTGTGCATTGCCGGGATTTGCTTCAACGGTGACTCAATCTTCCCACCAAGGTCTGCTGTTTCGGGAAAGGCTTGTGCAATATAGGGACGAAAACGTTCAAGCCGGTCAGCAGCATCTTTGACGTCTGCCTGATTAAAACCAATCTGATCCCTGATCTGTGAAAATTTTTTGATTTCTTGATTGAGCCAGAATGTAGGTTTTGTGGCTATGATATCTGCCAAAACAGGGCACTGCGCAAGCCACTCTTCCAGTGGTTTCTCATGAAATGTTTTTTCCATTTTTTCCGAGCCTTGCAGTTGTCAGAGCAGGGGAAGCTTATCGGTGAACCGATATTCGTTGTTAGTGCCTTACTCCTGAAAGCCTGTCATTCAGTTCAATACCCCCCTTGTGGGGTGCTCTTTTTAGTACCCCCTTGAGGGGTGTTAGCTGGTAACGGCACCCTCAGCAGCCGAAGAGACCAATCTCGCGTACTTGGCAAGTACACCACTCTGATATGTACTTGACGGGGCTTGCCAATTCTTTCGGCGGCTTTCTATTTCTTCATCCGTAACTGACAGCTGTAAGGTGTCATTGTCTAGATCCATGATTATTTGGTCACCTTCCAAGACCAGGGCGATGACTCCGCCGACCTGGTTGTTGCGGGCGATCGGCATCAACACAGCCGGAATGGTTTTATCGCAGCCGCAAAGGGTGATGACACCATCGCCTCGGTCCCCTTGGAGATGCCATCGGAAACGACAGGGGTGCCAAAGATTATAACCTTACAGCCGGCGGCCTCGATTTCGGCCTGAAGCAGATCACCCAGTACACGTATATGATCGTTGCAAGGCGTGCCATTGGTATAGGGCACAGCCAGAGCTATCAGCGGCTTGTCGAAATCCTCCTCGGTGAAATGCACAGCGCGCAGCATGGTGCGCGCTGCAGTCCGCTCAAACCAGTTGCCTGTCTCTCGATTACCGGTAATATGACTACTGCGACGCTTCATCTGTACCTCCGCTACTTTTTCAATACAAGCTCTCCTGGGTGTTTGATTATGATTTTCATCAGCCCAACGTCAATTACCGGAGGGAGTGTAAATTCCTCCGGTTCGATCTTGAAACGATCAACGGTCTCTGCGTTTGTCATAAAATATATCGAGAGGAAGAATTAAGGTGATTGTCAGTTCTTTACAATAGGGACGGCTTGTTAAACCATTTTACCCGTATTGTGAAATTCTCTGATACTGCAGGGGTCAATGAGTATTTTACTTTTCTCCCTGATGGCACGTAATTCACCATTTTCCAGTAGTTGATATATGATTTTTCTTCCAACCCCAAGGTATTTGGCAGCCTCAGGAACACTTACAAGATCAGGCAGTTCATTGTTGAGCAATATTTTCTGCATTTTAATATCTCAATATGTATTTCTATAGATACATTTGACCATCGTAGACAACCTTTTTGTCACACGC
>WTAT01000567.1 GCA_013139415.1 Desulforhopalus sp. | reverse complement strand
CTTGTAATGGGTACGATGAGTGACCTATTACTCAGGAAAACCTTGGACAGGCCGATTCTGGTATTCAGGATGGCTCAAACATCACTACTCTATTTTGCTCAAAACGATATGAACTATTGTTCCCATTGTGCTGCGTTGGTTATTTTTGAGATTCCGCAGGATGATAACCGGCCCCGTTATATCTGCACTTCCTGTGGTCGAATCCATTACCAAAATCCCAAAATTGTTGTTGGTTGTATCCCCGTATGGGATGACAGGATATTGCTCTGTAAGAGAAATATTGAACCGAGAAAGGGGTTCTGGACGCTACCGGCAGGATACCTTGAATGCAACGAAACAACCGAGGAGGGAGCCAGGCGTGAGACCTCCGAAGAAACTGGTGGCACGGTTATCGGGCTGCAACAATATCGCCTCTTTGATATTGCCCACATAGGTCAGGTCTACCTGATGTTTCTTGCTCAGCTCCGGACGCCGGAATTTCATGTAACCGAGGAGAGCATGGATGTCAGGCTGTTTGAAGAAAAAGATATTCCCTGGTCCAATATTGCCTTTCCGGTTATTGAAAAAACATTACAGCACTATTTCGCTGACCGGCTGGTAAACGATTTCCCGTTTCGGCTGGATCAGATAACCGAAAGGATGAAGAAAAATCACTGAAGTCTTGTCCTTCTGTCAGTGTTATTGCCTTGTGTATCTTGTAGGGAAAAGTGGTAGAAGAATTTCTTAATTAATTTTTCCCGCTTGTTTCAAGTCTACCTGCAAGTGATTATCTTTTAGGGACTTAGTGCCTTACAGATTATTTTCGTTCATAAAAAACAAGAAAAATAATCTGCGAAAGGCACTTATACCCCCTTGTGGGGTGTTAGGAGTGAGATGGTACAGTGAGAGCATACGTAAAGTTAGTCCGTTCCCATCCGAAAACCAGGTAGTTTCGGGATGGACACTGCTTAGTTTTCGGAAGGACACTGGTTCAGCCTTGGTTATAAAAATATAGACAACAGGGGGATTCATGCAAAAAGCTCAAGATATCATGACAAAAAATGTTATTACTGCAACGCCTGCAACATCTGTAACAGAGCTTGCCCAGCTTCTGGCATCCCATAATATAGGTGGTGTCCCCGTCCTTGACTCGTCCGACACTCTTCTTGGTGTGGTCACGGAAAGCGACCTGATTGATCAAAAGAAGAAGATCCATATCCCCACTGTGGTTACCATCCTGGATTCGGTTTTTTACCTCGAAAACCCGGATAAAATGGAAAAGGAAATGAAAAAAATCGCCGGTTCAACGGTTGGTGATATCTATTCCAAGGACCCAGTCACGGTTGAGGAGGATACCTTCATCGACGAGATAGCAACACTTATGGCAGAAAAGAATGTCCATACTCTGCCGGTAATGCGAGGTGATACACTTGTGGGGGTGATAGGCAAAAAGGATATTATTAAAACGTTGATCCCCTAGCCCATATTAATATTTCTACCTTAGGCGAAGCAACATCCCCGTCCCTCTTCTTATGCCCGTTTCCGGTTAATCTCTGGCTGGAAATTGGGCATTTTTTTTGGGGTGGGGGAAGAGCTTGGCTGAGTTTCACCCTTCGCCTGAGTCGGTAAAGTGATACAGAGTGTCTCAAAAATTGTTGTTGATATGCAAAGAGTGGGAAAATAAGGAAAGGTCGATTGAAAAAAAAAGGAGATGCAATATAGTTGCACCGAGTTAGTTGCACCGGGTTAGTTGCACCGGGTGAGGTAGCTTGCTGAAGGTGATCAGGCTTATCTTGAAAGTTTTCTAAAAGACGAAAAAAATAATGAAATTAAAAATATTTATTTTACAATTCAGCTTCTTATGTCTCTTTTGCTGTACTGCTTTTTGCGCTGCGACCGACAAGCCTACGGTTTTTGTCAGTATTGTTCCGCAAAAATTTTTCGTGCAACAGATTAGCAAAGATAGAGTTAATGTTGAAGTGATGGTGCAACCTGGAGCGAGTCCTGCAACCTATGAACCCAAACCCTCGCAAATGGCCAAGTTGTCTTCTTCTGAGGCATATTTCGCTATTGGTGTTCCTTTTGAAAAAGCATGGCTCGGGAAGATCAGTGCTGTTAGTCCGGAGATGGAAATAGTCAAGACAGAGATGGGGATAACGAAAATTGCCATGGCTGTGCATCATCATCATGAAGAGATAAAAGGAGAACGACAGCACGAGGAGGCCGGCCACCAAGCGGAACGCCCTGAGCACACCATCCTCGATCCGCATATCTGGTTGTCCCCGGTCCTGGTAAAAAAACAGGCAGCAGTAATACTGGAAGGCCTGACTTCGATTGTTCCTGAGTATGCGGCAGATTTTGAGAAAAATTACCGTGTTTTCCTGGAAAAGATCAATGCCCTTCACCTTGAGTTACTGTCTACTCTTCAAGACAGTAAGGGATTGCGGTTTATGGTTTTCCACCCGACATGGGGATATTTTGCGAAAGAATATGGCCTTGAACAGGTCCCGATTGAGATAGAGGGGAAGTCTCCCAAACCTGCTCAACTAGTTGGGCTTATTCATCATGCCAGGAAAAACGATATTCGTATTATTTTTGTGCAACCACAATTTTCTCAGAAAAGCGCAAAGGTAGTGGCCAAAGAGATCAATGGAAAGGTTATTTTTGCTGACCCACTTGCAGAGGACTGGTTCGCAAACTTAAGAGATGTTGCCGGGAAATTTAAACTGGCTGTCAAGTGAGGCCCTATGGAAACTACTGAAACGAATAGTCCCATCGTGCAAATTGATGATCTCTACTTCTATTACAATGGACAGGAAGTACTGAAAGACATAAACCTTACGGTGAATAAAGGAGATTTTGTCTCGATCATTGGACCGAATGGAGGAGGCAAGACGACGCTGCTCAAACTGATTCTTGGTCTTCTTACACCTTCCAGGGGCACGGTTAAAATAAAGGGTAAAACTCCTGCAAAAAACGGTACGGTAATTGGCTACGTCCCTCAGGTTATCAACCATAATCTCAATTTTCCAGCCAGTGCCATGGATGTTGTATTGATGGGCAAATACGATCCGGGCAAACGATTCATGTTTCGCAATAAACGAAAGGACCGTCAGGAGGCTCTTGAAGCTCTTGCCCAACTAGGCATGGCAGACTATGCCGGACGAAAGATTACCGACCTTTCCGGCGGGCAGCGTCAGCGTGTGTTGATCGCCAGGGCTCTGGTGACTCATCCCGAACTTCTTGTACTTGATGAACCGACTGCAAGCCTTGACACGAAAGGGCAAAACGATTTTTTTAGTTTGCTGAAGGAACTCAACCGGGAATTGACGATTCTTGTTGTCACTCATGATCTCCTGATTGTTTCCTCCTATGCCAAGTCGATTGCCTGTGTCAATAAACGGCTACATTACCACCAAACTGTCGGTTCAACCGGGGACCTTATGGAAGCCTATTACTCATGCTCTGTGGAAGAGGTTTGTCCTGTTGAGCATGTTATTAGAGGGGTGCAAATTAAACCTGCACTGGAGGTCGAACAAAATGATTGAGGCCCTGCAGTTTGAATTTATGCAAAATGCTCTGGCCGCGGGTATCCTGACGAGTATTGCCTGCGGAATTATAGGCACCTTAATCGTTGTTAATAGGCTGGTTTTTCTGTCTGGAGGGATTGCTCACAGTGCCTATGGTGGAATCGGCCTTGCATTTTATTTCGGCTGGCCTTACATGGTCGGGGCGATAGGTTTTGCCCTTTTTTCGGCAATGGTTATGGCTGCTGTTTCGCTGAAATCGAAACATCGCGCAGACACCATAGTCGGAGTGATGTGGGCGATGGGGATGGCCTGCGGTATCCTGCTTCTTGACATCACTCCTGGTTATAATGTCGACCTTATGAGTTATCTCTTTGGTTCGATCCTCAGCGTCCCTCGATCCGATCTTATTACCATGGTCGTTATCGGTGTCTTCATCCTCGGACTCATTGTGTTTTTTTACCAGGATATTTTGACCATGTCCTATGACGAGGAATTTGCACAGATCAGGGGCGTACCCGTCAAACGTCTCTATTTTATGCTGATTGGAATTGTAGCAGTAACCGTTGTAATGGTCGTTCAGGTGGTGGGGTTGATTCTGGTCATCGCCCTGCTCACGATTCCACCCTTTATTGCTGAAAAGTATACCAAATCGCTTATTAACATGATGATTGTGTCTTGTTTTCTCGGGATGTTTTTCACAACGGGTGGGCTCTGGTTGTCTTACACTTTTGATATGACCTCTGGGGCGGCAATTATTTTTCTGGCCGGGATTGTCTTTTTTATATCTCTGGGATTTGACCAGCTGCTGCTTACAGGAAAAAAAAGGTCGGTTAAGGCATAACTGCTAATTAAAAGGATATATTGTAACTATATGTGAAAATTGCGATTATGAAAATATCCTGGGCGCTTCAGGGCTCGAAGCAACTGTCAATCGCCTCCATATCCTGGAAGCAATCGGCAATAATAATTATCTTCTCACTGCGACGGATATTTTCAATATTGTTGATAGGATGCAGTCGATCAACCGGGTTACCGTCTACCGGATCCACCACTGCCGCCAGATCCACCACCATTGCTGCTGCCACGGCCATTAGTGCCTTACTCCTGAAAGCCTGTCGTAAAAAACAAGAAATCTGGAGAGTATTTTAAAATTAGAAACTTAAAGATACCACCAAGGCACGTATCCCGGCTTTCTTCCCGTTTACCGGGGTTAGAATTTCCAGGATTACCACCCCTGTCGATGGTTCCTGCGTATTGGCGCGCTAACTGCCTGGGTGACGTTTGCTGGGCGTCGCGGAAAAAATTGTGCCGCAATCCGGTCCATATCCTCAACGGGCATTCCTGTGGTAAGGCAGTCTGCTATGGCAACCTCCCACCTGCAGATATTCATTGAAATATGATGTTGTTGCAAAGAAAATTATGCGCGGCTATGAAACCGACAGGGCTGAACTGTCTCAGCTTTCACTCTTTATAAAATCGATTATCCCAACATAGGAACCAAACTCCGGTTGGAATTTCTCAAGCACTTCATCGCATTGCAGAATTGCAACTCTCATATTGTTTTCACTTATTTGTTTTCACTTATAAGGTTCCATGGACAGCAGCTATAAAAATCTCTCTATATTATCATAAAAAGCCGATTTCGCGCCATTTTTATGACGAAGTGAGAGGTGGATATGGCCACTCTGACCCGGATAATCGTTAGACCATTTGGCCATGAATGTTGCCATTAATTCATGGCGTTGGGCCAATACTTTAAGGAATGTTTTAAAAAGAGCCCCTTTGTCCGCAGCATTCAGCGCATTATCAACGGCGATGGCCGCTTCAATGACTCCCGGCCCCGTTTCAGTATGGATGCCTTCCAGTGGAAAATCCATCCCATTGGTTAACTCAATTATTTCATGATAAAGCTCGGCATGGGTTGAATTGCGCAGCATAGAATAGCCGAACCAGCCGGGAGTGATTGGCTTTAAATTGGTGAAATTCTTTTCCCGCACACTATCCGGGGTTTCATCAAAGAGAAAAAATTCGTACTCCAGAGAGGCAAAGGCCTCAAACCCCATAGCGGCGGCTTTTGCGATGACTTTGCGTAATGCGCCTCGGGGACAGACCGCTTCAGCATGTCCCGCAAATTCTTGCTATAAAAAGCAGCATCCCGTCTTCAAAGGGAATGTCGCGGCAGCTCTCGGGCAGAATTCTGACCGGGGCATCGGGATATCCTGTGTGCCAATCGGTATAGCTCACATTGTCATAGAGCTGATCTTTCAAATCCCAGCCGAGTACTACGTCACAGAAGGCAAAGCCCTTTTCAAGCGAAGAAAAGAATTTCTCCCGGCTCATGTATTTGCCTCGCATTACGCCATCATTGTCAAATAAGCCGACTTTGACATGAGTGAGACCTCGTTCTTCGATGATCTGTTTTGCATCCTGTACAGTCTTAACATCTCTGGGGTTCATGGCTTTCATCTCGTTTTATTTCGCTGAATTCGTTTGTTGGCTACGGTGGGTCATTATGGCGATTCTCAAAGCGCTGAGAGTATAATATCTTTTTATTGGATCAGAAACATTTCTCTCTTTGTTGCGTTCTTTTGTTTTGCTCAGATATACGCAACTCCGCAACTATTTTCCGAAATAGAATTCAGGCGCCCACATGGCTATTTGCGGAAATAACATAACCAGCCCTAAACCAATGGTCATAATAATTACAAATAGGACAATGGAACTGTAGATATCAACCAGGGTGATCTCTTTCGGGGCCTTTGCTTTCGAGCGGCGCCATCCAGACATAAAACATACGGTAGAGATCACTGGCAATGCCGGACTCCGATAACATATAGCCCATATAGATGAGCCCGTTGGTTTACGGCATAATGGCAGTGCTCTAAAAAAGAAGTTGACGAGTTAACGAGAACTAATTACATTTGATAGTAATTATTAATAATAAAAGGATCCTCATGCAGCTCCGAATGACTAATCAGCGGGAAATCATCCTGCGCGAATTGAAAAAAAGTAAAGCTCATCTGGCAGCAGATGAGCTTTACGATCTAGTCAAGAAGATTATGCCACGCATCAGCCTTGCTACGGTTTATCGTAACCTTGAGATACTCTCTGAGGCGGGGTTGATCGGCAAGTTGGAAATTAGTGGCAGGCAAAAACGTTTTGATTTTGATGTCTCGGATCATGACCACATTTATTGTACTGTATGCCACAGAGTCGACAATCTTAACATCGAGCGCAAAGGTATGGATTCCGAGCAGCTTGGTGCTGAGGTCGGGTATACAATAACCGGGTATAGAGTTGAAATTATAGGGATTTGCCCGGATTGTCAGAAAAAAGGAAAAAAAATGGAGAAAAAGCAATGAGTGGATGTGGCTGTGGTTGTGCAAGTAAAACTAAGGAAGCTGGTGGCGAATCTAAACAGGTACTAGAGGCGTTAGCCAAATGTGCGGGTCCCTGTGGCTCCAAAGATATCGCCGAGGCAACCGGCTTGGATAAAAAAGTAGTAAGCGGTCAGATCACCGCTTTGAAAAAGCAAGGTCTTGTTGATAGTCCGGTACGATGCAAGTACGGAATTACTGCAGAGGGTAAAGCTAGTCTGGGTTGAAAAAAGATGTTAGGACTGGCTCGTCAGTCTCTGAAACTAAACGAAAAACCCGCGGACGATGATTGTTCTGCGGGTTTTTTCGTTTTTTTGCAACTAATCCCTGGAAAAGGGCTAATTTTTAAGGCACTTATAATCTGGAAATAGTATTCTCACCTAACACCCCACAAGGGGGTATAAGTGCCTTGGAGGTTACTTTAAGTTCCTCTTTTCAAAGCACTCTCCAAATTTCTTGTTTTTATGACAGGTTTTCAGGAGTACTCAGTGCAGTGCCCCCTTGAGGGGTAAGGCACTAACTACACTGATGTGAAAAGATAAGGAAGCTACTCTCAACTCTGGTGCCCTATGCAAGAGATCATTGCAAGAACTCGGACTTTTAGACGGTTTGTGGAAAAGGATCCGATTAGTACGGCTACTCTTAACGATCTGATTGATCTGGCTCGCTTAGGAGGGTCGGCCCGTAATGGTCAGCCATGGCAGTATCTAATTGCCAATAGCCCGGAACTCTGTGAGAAAATATTCCCCTATCTTGGTTGGGCCGGGTATCTCATAGATTGGAAAGGTCCGGTTGAGGGCGAGCGTCCCTCTGCCTATATCCTCTGTCTGTTGAATAAAAACCGACTCAAGGGACCAGAGGGAGAAGCCCAGTTTGACCTGGGGGTGGCCACCCAGAATCTGCTGCTCGGAGCCATGGAAAAAAGGATCGGAGGCTGCCGGATCGGTGCATTTAATCCGAAGCTGGCATCTCTTTTCAAACTGCCTGATCACCTGCATCTCTCACTCGTTGTCGCACTCGGTAAGCCCAGGGAAACAGTCATAGTTGAAGAGTGTAAAGATGAAGATGATATCCGGTATTGGCGTGATGAACATGGGGTACATCATGTTCCGAAACGATCCCTGGAGAGCTGTCTGGTCGACATTGAGTTACGTTAAGGATAAACCCGTTTTTTAGTTTAACTTGCTGCTTTTTTATATTTTTTATATGTCCTCTCCCGTTATTCGCACATTCAGCTATCACTATCGGGAAAAATATGGCCATGGCGTGGGCAAGATCCCCGTTGATATGGGGCAGTTATGTCCAAACCGGATACATGGCGGTTGCATCTTCTGTCGACCGGCAAGTTTTACCCCTTCTTATCTCAACAATACAGACGATCTCCTAAGACAGGTGGCTGCTGGTAAGAAACATCTGCTGAAAGGGAGGTTTAAAAAATATTTTGCCTATTTCCAACAGGAAACCTGCACTGCACTTCCTGTTGGGCAATTGTTGCCTGCCTTTCATTTGCTCTTGACCGACGCTGATTGCGTCGGACTGATACTCTCCACCAGACCGGATTATGTAAAGGAGCAGCTTGTAAAGCCACTTGCCGAACTGGTCAACAAAACAGGCAAGGAATGTCTCTTTGAGCTTGGTTTGCAGAGTGTTCATGAGCGTAGTCTAAAACTACTCAACCGAAATCACAGCTTTGCTGATTTTCAAGATGCTTTAAGGCGGCTTAAAGGGGCCGGTTGTTTTGAGCTGGGGGCACATTTAATTTTTGGTATCCCCGGTGAGAGTGAAGAGGATATGCTTGTTTCGGTGAGAACGGTTTGTGAACTCGGGGTGAATGCATTGAAACTTCACCACTTGCAGGTTATCCAGGATACCCCTTTGCAAAAGCTCTATGAACAGGGGAAAGTCGTTCTGTTTTCTCAAGAGGAGTATTTCGGTTTTTTACTGAAAGCCCTGCCGATTATCCCTGCGGAGGTGACGATTCACAGACTATGGGCGACTGCTCATCCTGATCTGCTTGTTGCACCCAGGTGGAATATTCTCGCCAGTCGTCTCAGCAGGGGATTGATGGAAAAGATGGCGGAAATGGGAGTATGGCAGGGGCAGACTTCAGGCTGTGCTTTTTTTCCCTGAGTCGTGTGCAGAAGTACTGAGACAAAGGGATTCTTTAGAGCCTGCTGTAGGGTATTTCAGGATAGTTCTTGGCTTATCTTTGCAGAATTGCATAGATATCTTCCTCATTCCATATTTGTTATTCGCCAACGCAGTTTATTCTTATGGGCAGGTCTGGACGGATAGCTGGGCATTGCTTATATATTTTAGGAGTGCAAAACAATATTTAATCAATTGGGTTTAATCAATTGGGTTTAATCAATTGGGTTCATTGCTCATAGACAGTCTCCTAGCAGAGCGTCACCAAATAAAAAGTGATACCAATTGTATCAATACGGAGAACATCATGGCTAAAAAGAAGAAGAAAAAATGTTGCGGCAAGGTGAAAAAAGACAGCAGTAAACGTTGCAGCAAATGTCCAATGCGTTAAAATGAGATACAGGCAGCTACCTGAACTATTTCTGCGTTAATTTCACATCCCAGTTTATGACCCAACTAAATGGTTGTATTGACCATAGCTTTATCACTTTCGTTGGTCAGCATATTCAATGTATATCTCCATCTTCCTTCTGAACCGTATTGCACATTGCCTGTGGGTGCATCTTACGCATCAACAGGTTGATCTTTTCTATTCAAATTGTACCTGCGCAAGATGTATGCGGCCATTAGCTGGAGTTTGGCCTGACTTTTTCTCGGTGTTTTGGGACGAGTTTTTTCCTTGTTTTAGTGCCTTACCCCTCAAGGGGGCACTGCACTGAGTACTCCTGAAAGCCTATCATAAAAAAACAAGAAATCTGGAGAGTGTTTTGAAATTAGGAACTTAAAGTAACCTCCAAGGCACTTATCCCCCACAAGGGGGGACTAAACTGAGTACCCCCCCCCTTGTGGGGTGTTATTATTTGAATTGCTGACATGTGCTATTGCAGAATAATATTGATAAATTCAATGTGGCCTGATTGGCAAGGTAATTCGAAAATGGTACGATGCTCAGACCACCTACTCAT
>WTAT01000254.1 GCA_013139415.1 Desulforhopalus sp. | reverse complement strand
CTTTGGTTTTATTGCCAAAAAATACGGCAGTGCATGTACGCCCTGAATGATGATCTACGGATCCATAGGTATGGGTCTTTTCAGCTATTGGTTGCTTGGGCTTGTTTTTCAGTGACTTAGAAATGATTTTCTAGTTTTTTTACGAGAATGTCATTTCTTGAAGGGACGTATGCTCATCAAGTGAGCAGTGAAAAAAGCACCTCTCATGCAAGCGATAGACCCCGGGGGCAGTGTAAACACTCCAGCTCTTTTCGGCGGGGGGGAGATTGCAGATCTGGGCAAAAAATCCTCGCCCAGATCTTCCGGTTGGTTTTACCTTTCCATTTTGAAATAATCGGCCAGGATTTCGGCATGATCGAACGCCAGGGGCGGGAGCTTGTCTTTACTGAAAAGCTCTGCCTGTGCAGCATCGTCTCCCGCAGAAGGGGAGCCGTTGGCTGTGCCGATAAAAACGGTTGAGGCGGTATGCTGGCGCGGGTCTCGTCCTGGATTGGAATAGGTGCGAAACTGTCGGAGTCCGGTTACTTTGAGGTTGGTTTCTTCTTCAGCTTCCCTTAGTGCAGCCGTTTCATAGGATTCACCGTAATCGACAAAGCCTCCTGGCAGCGCCCAGCCATATGGAGGATTTTTCCTCTCAATAAGCACTATCTTGTCTGAGATTTCGATAATGATATCGACAGTTGGCGTCGGGTTCCTGTGGCTTTCTATTTCAGCGTTGCAGTGTGGGCATTTCATGGTGAGGATTTCTACGTTTAGTCCCGATAAACGGGAAATAAGTCTGGACTCTTTTCAGTACCCCCTTGAGGGGTATAAGTGCCTCAAAAGATTGTTTTCTTTTTTTGCAAGAAAACAATCTTGGAGGCACTAAGAAACGAGCGCCCGGATCTCCTCCCAGCTGTCAACCGTCTGCAGGCTATGGCGGTTTTTGTTCCAGGGCTGGGTGAAGACAAAGGGCATGATGTTTTCATGGGTAAGTTGATTGCAGGTTTCAGCCCTATCATCAATGAAATATTTAAGGCCGTGCTGATGGATGTGGCGAACTTTATCGTTATGGTCACCGGTTGCTACAACCTTGATGTTCTCTTTGGCTTTTTTCGTAAAAAAACGATCAAGCCAGTCGAAAACCGGATTGTCGAGGGAGCGAGCGGTGATGATGGTCACTGTCGAGGTTAAGGTAAATTGTTCGAGACACTCCACAGCACCGGGCATTGGCATTAATTTCGTGGCGAGGGAGTCGGTGAGGATGTCAGTAAAAATCTTCTCCACCAGCTCACGGGGGATAGCCAGACAATTTTCCAGTTCGAAATTGGTTATATCTTCCAGGGTGAAAGAACAGTAATTATATTCAGTGCATACTAGACGGATAAATGCTTCGGCGGTGTCGGCAATCACTCCGTCAAAATCAAATCCTATTTCCTGTATCGGAATATTCACTTTGCGGGAAGGGGGAAAGTTACTCTCAAACATAACTCGCTTCAAGTTCTTTTATCTGATTGTAGAGGCGGCTGTTTTCAGGGGTGTCGATCCCAGATTCTTTCCCCAGTGTAACAACGGCTCCGTTAATGGCATCGATTTCTGTGCGTCGTTTGTTTCGCACATCCTGTAGCATCGAAGAAACGTTTTTCGCCGTCTTCCTGCAGACGATCCGTGTGGTCTGATGTGGCTCATCCATAATCGGGATATTTTTCTCTTTAGCAATTTGTATTGCCTCGTCAACAGCGGCCTCCATGCGCCTGTCAATCCCGGGCAGGGTGAGCAGGTCTCCATTTTTGCAGCCAAGGATCGCTGTCAGGGCATTGATGCCGGCATTTACAAAAAGTTTTGCCCAGAGTCTGGCAAGAATATTGTCGGTAAGATGAGCCTGCAGTCCCCCGGCAGAAAGGACATCGTGGGTTTGTTGTAAAAGAGTCGCCCCCTGTTTACCAGGAGGTTCTAGAAAACCAAGGTAAGTTACCCCACTGCCAGCGTGTCGGACCTGGCCTGTGCCAAGCAGGGTAGCCCCTTCAGTGGTGGTGCCGAATGCAACGGTGACATCGTGCAGATGATCCTGCAAGTCTAAATGGCTGATACCATTCTGCATGAAAATAAGTAGCGTATTCTTCGATAAAATTGCTTTACAGTATTCAAGGCTATTGATGACATCGTACGACTTGACGCAGAGAAGCACGACATCCACAGAATCAAGCACCTGCGGGTCGGACACAGCTGTAATGGGCACTGCAACCAATTGTTTTTCGAGGTGGTAGCCAATACCCTCTTTACTCAGATGCTTGGCCCGATCGGCGTTATAATCGAGAACAGTCAGCCGGTCACTGTCACTCATTCCTTTTGAGACAATGGAAGCGAGTAGACAACCGAGTGCGCCTGGACCAACCAGTAGAAAATGCATGTTTCGCCTTTTAGTGCCTCACCCCTCAAGGGGGCACTGAACTGAGTACTCCATATTTCCTGTCCTAAAAAACAAGAAATTCGGAGAGTGCATTGAAATTAGGAACTTAAAGTGACTACCAAGGCACTTACACCCCTCAAGGGGGTATTGAAAAGAATCCTGGCTTGTCTCCCGTTTACCGGGGTTAGTGCCTCACCCCTCAAGGGGGTGTTAGAAAGAATTTTGCATATCGGGGTTTGCTGTTATTTGATAATAGAGGCATCTTCAACGATGGCCGCGTATTTATAGCCAGCACCAAAATCTTTTTCAGCAGCCAGAATTCCCTCAATGGTGATAATACTGTTCACTTCAACAGTTTCATTGGTGGTAACTACCAGGTCATGGCTGTTCTGCATGGGGTTACCGGTGCCATCCTGCAGGTGTATCCAGTTTTTGCCCATTATCAACTGGCTGAATTTTACGACCTTTCCATGTACCTGTACTTTTTCCCCGGCAAGTTTTTTGGCCTTCTCGAATATTTCTTCAACCGTGTAGCCGTTAGCAGCTGTTGCTTTTTCGATGGAAATCTCTTCAAGCGGGGCAATTGCTCCGGCACTACCGCTGGATATTTCCATTGCCGGTGAGGGTTCACTGGCAGTTTTTTCAGCCTTGACAGCAGCGGAAAAGGAATCGCCTGCTGCTGGTTGCTGGGCGGCCTCAGCTTCCTGACCTGCAAGTCCTGAACTAAAGATAACGGCATCAAAGGTACGGTTAAGGGTTTTACTGGTAAAATCTTTCATTACCATCCCCTCGTAATAGTTAACTACAGTTCCGTTTTCAACGGTTGTGGCAGGAACGGCCACCCAATTTTTTTCGGCTCCACTGTCAACGAGCATATACGTATAGCCTGAGGCATTCATTGTCTCAACGATGGTCCCGGTAGCTATCGGGGCGTTGGCTGGTGTTGATGCTTTTGGCATCGACATAACCTGTTTGGGTTCAAATCCGATATTGAAAGAAAACAGTACGGCAAATATGAGCAATGCGGGTTTGCGATACATTGATAAAACTCCTTGAGAAAATTGTTGTAATTGAAAACTCGTCCTGATGAACAGGGTTCTTTTGTAATACCCCTCAAGGGGGTATTGAACTGAATGACAGACTTTCTGTAATACTCAGTTCAGTGCCCCCTTGAGGGGTGAGGCACTAATTTCTATGGTACTAACGGTTGTGCACGTTAGTCATTCTCAATGAGAAAGGCAATATGCTCCAGCAGAGCACGCGTCCAAATTTCGTAGGCCGCTTCGGTGAGATGTACACCATCTTCCTGGAAAAGCAGTTGATCCGAGTCGCTAAATCGGCGATGTGTGTCAAGAAAACAGCAACCGGTCTGCATGGTGAAGGCCTCGATATAACTATTGAGGTTAGAGATTGTATAATCCGTTATATAGGAAAGTTCCAAGGGGAAAAGGCTATTGACCAGGATCTCCGCAGTCGGAAAGTCGTGACTCAGTTGGATGAATATTTTTTTAAGAGTATTGATAAACTCGTAATTACCGGCGATCAGATCATTTGTGCCCACAGTTATCATGATCACATCGGCATATTTTACCTGCTGCTTGATAGTGGCTAGGGATGCCAACAGATCGGAAGCCATCGCCCCGGGAACGCCCAAATTAGTGACTTTGTAGGATGGCATGCGGGATTGCCAGTCATAATCAGCTACGAGTGAATCCCCTAGGAGTAATATTTGTGTCATTGTATTCAGTTTTGCAGATTAGTAGCTTCTAAAAAATTATCCCGTTTATCGGGGATAGAAAATGAACTTTTAAAAAACAGTACCAACATTGAAGTTCTAACCCCGGTAAACGGGAAAATAAGCCAGGATAAGTGCCTTGGGGGTAACTTATAAGTTTATAATTACAATACACTCTTCAGATTTCTTGTTTTTTATGACAGGAAATCTGGAGTAAGGCACTAAACTTCTAGCACATTAGCATATGACGAATATGCTGCCAAAGATTTTCTCAACCGGCTGCGATAGAGATGCATTTTCCGTACAGATTTACGCAGGCAAACGGGACTCTTTACAGTCTCCCCTTGCGGAGCATTCTTTACAATACCCTCATGAGGGGTACTGAACTGAGTCCAGTCGAGCGGCATTGAAAAGAACACCCCTCAGGGGGGTACTGAACTGAGTCCCGGCTTATTTTCCCGTTTACCGGGGTTATAGTTTTCTCTCCTTGAGGGGTATTACATAGAATACCCCTCAAGGGGGTATAAGTGCCTTCACGAAATTCTTGTCTTGCAAAAAGCGCAAGACAAGAATTTCTAAGGCACTAAAAGTCCGATTGTAAAACAACGCAACCGAAGGGAGGGATGGAAACGTTCTTTCTTGCCGAATGGGGAATAGCCCCATCAAGGGAAAGAAAATCTCTCGGAGAGTTCACCGCTGTGTCGATGATTCGATACCAGGCTCTTCCTTTTTTCTGTGGTTCAGGAGCCTTGAATTGCAGTGTTTGGTGCCTGTTGCCGTTGAGCATGATAAAGAAGTCGCTCGCTCCCTCTCCGGCGGTTGTCGCGCGAAGAAGAAAAGCAAGACCATGGCAGTTCGCAGACCAGTTCTGTATCCCAGGGGTGAGGTACTGCCAGGCGACTTCCGGTGAAAACTCTTTTCCAGAAAGGTTGTCCATGTGCTGGAAAAAATCTTCTCTGCGGAAAACGGAATGTTTTTTCCTAAGCGTAATACATTTTTTAAAAAATCGGTGGAATTCCTTATTCTTTTCAAGAAGAGACCAGTCCAGCCAGCTGGTTTGATTGTCCTGGCACCAGGCATTGTTGTTACCATTTTGCGTGCGTCCGAATTCGTCTCCTGCGCAGATCATCGGCACGCCTTGGGAGAAAAGCAAAAGGACTGTGAAAGTTTTCAATCTGCGCAATCGAAGCTGCCGAATCCGTGCCGAACAGTGAAGGCCTTCTCGGCCACTGTTCCAACTAAGGTTGTGGTTATCCCCGTCTCTGTTATTTTCTCCGTTTGCCCGGTTTCTTTTTTGGTCGAAGCTGACCAGGTCACGGAGGGTAAAACCATCGTGACTGGTCAGAAAATTAATCGAACATAAGGGACCCCGGCCACTTGATTGATAGAGGTCTGAACTGCCTGCGATGCGGGTGGCCAGGTGAGTAATTGTATTTTTTGCACCGAGCATAAACGAACGCACATCATCCCTAAAGCGACCATTCCATTCCGCCCAACGGGGATCGGTGGAGAACGAACCAACTTGATACAGTCCGGCGGCATCCCATGCTTCTGCAATCATCTTGGTATCACGGAGAACGGGGTCCTCACCAATAACTTCGATCATCGGCGGGTTGGGGAGAACCTTGCCCTGCTGATCCCGCCCAAGAATGGAGGCGAGGTCGAATCGAAAACCATCAATATGCATCTCGGTCACCCAGTAACGCAGAGATTCGCGGATGAGATCGCGAACGACAGGATGATTACAGTTCATGGTGTTGCCACAGCCAGAGAAATTGAGGTAATTATACTCTTCGTCGAGGAGGTAGTAAATTGGGTTGTCGATCCCTCTGAAACTGCTGGTAGCACCATCATATCCGCCTTCTCCAGTGTGGTTGTAGACCATATCAAGAAAGACTTCAATTCCGGCCTGGTGCAGGGCCAGGACCATCGATTTGAATTCATTGAGAGCCTGTGCCGGGTCGTTCGCGTAACCGGAGTTGATGGCAAAAAAAGAAACCGGGTTGTAACCCCAGAAGTTTTTTAGTCGTTCGCCGGTATCGGGGTCGTGAAAAACGGTATCGTTTTCGTCAAATTCAGTGACCGGCATAAGTTCAACGGCGGTGATACCAAGGTCTTTCAGATAGGGGATTTTTTCAATTATTCCCTGGTAGGTTCCCGGTGCAGCAACCCCGGAGCTGGAATTCTTGGTGAAACCACGAATGTGCAGTTCATAAATGATAGTTTCAGATAATGGGATTTTAGGCGGCCGGTCGTTTTTCCAGTCAAAATCATGAGTCACTATTCTGCAGCAGGGTTTTTGACCATATTCTGCTGGGTCTCCCCATTTTCTCGGTAGGAGTGCATGGCTATAAGGATCAATGAGGATTTTTTCATTATCATATACCAGTCCTTTGCCTGACAGGTCTGACGGACCATCTATGCGATAGCCGTAGCTGAAATTTTGTTGATGGGTAGTCAGGAGAATATGCCACATGTCACCGGTTCGATTTTCGGCGGGGTCAAGTTCAAATTCATGGCGAACGGGAAGCTTTGTACCTTTAGGCCAGTGGTCAATGACAAGGGTTACCCGGGTGGCATGGCGGCTAAAGATAGCAAAATTTATTCCTTCCTCCAGTCTGATCACTCCTCCGGGAAGGGGATAGCCTCTTTTTCGTATGTTTAGTCTTTTCTGGGTAGACATGATGATAATGGTTATTATTTTCTTTTTGAATAATTAATTTATAGGAGTATGAAATACTGTCCAGTCAGCAAATTAGACATTCTATTGATCTTTTTAAAGAAAGAATTTTGGCGAAAGTACCTAAACCCCTCAGAGGGAGACTAAACAGAGACCTGCCTGTCGGGGGTAGATAACATTACTCCCGCCCTGAGAACAAGGGAATGATATATGGCAGGAGGTAATTAAATAGTTTTCAGATGGGAACTAAACAGGCACCTATTATACACATGGAGATAACTATGGGATTGTTTCACAAAGTAAAAGTTGGCGATCAAGTAATTAGTCCTATCGATTGGGAAATGAACCCGGATATTTCTTTTGGGACCTTTGAGTCCTGGGGTGGTCGTGAAAGAGTAAGAAACAATGATGAATGTGTCTATTATTTTTTTGTGGATAATTGGGGGGATGAGCCTAAGCTTTGTTTGATGGAAAGGGCGGTGAAACACGCGAAAATCATGGCGGAAATAAAAGCACCGCCGGAAATGATTAAACAGTGTGTTAAGGGCCAGGGCAGTTCGTCCATTTTCGAGAAAAGTTATGCCATTGACGAGCCGATTAAACAATGGTTGATAGGTAACGTTCTTGACGGAGGAGACTCCCAGCTGGTGGTGCCCAGGGTTGAAGTTGTTCTGGTAGAGGACATGGGAACCCCACTCCCCAGTGCTACTGAAAAACCGTTTACCGGGGATGCTGCTCTTTTGCCTTCGGCGCCGGACATAATCAACGATGATCAGATTGCTGCTGTGCTAAAAAAATGGAACTTTTTTGACTCTGAACACAATCTGCCCGGAAAGTTTGAGAACTCTCTCATCTCCTCCGGCAATCCGGAAGTAATCATTGACCAGCGAACATCGCTTATGTGGCAACGAGACGGCCTTGATATCAACTCAATCCGTACAATTCAAAGAAATATCGAAAAATTGAATGCAAATAAATTTGCAGGTTTTTCCGACTGGCGGCTGCCAACCATGGAAGAGGCTATGTCGCTTATGGAACCTGAGAAAAATGCCAAAGATGTCTTCCTGCATCCTTGTTTTTCTAAAGAACAGCCATTTGTTTTTGTAGCCGCACAACGAAAACCGGGTGGTTACTGGTTTGTTGATTACAAACAAGGGCGGGCTTTCTGGTCTTCGGGCACAATTCCGGGTGGATTTGCCAGGTTGGTTAGAGCCGTCGCCTGATTATAAAAGTGGTAAAGTGTGGGTGAAAACTTGCTGCTGTTCAGCCTAAGTGAACACAATAGTAGAGTAAATATGTTGAGCTGTTTCTGTTGTAAGTTCCCTTGTTAAGACAGCATCAGTGGTAAGTGGGAGAGTCGTACTTATTGATTCGAACGTCTTGGAGGCTCTATGGAAAGTTGCCATAGAGCCTTTTTTTATGCGTAAAAATCTGGCAACCACTACTTTTCGCTCTCGAATTGGGTTGAACTCCTTGGGGGGTATCACAATGGTTTTGAGTTCTTCGAACGGCTGGAAGTAGAAGAAAAATATATCCTGGAACAAGATCGACCGAGCTTATTCGAATTGCCGTCAGGATTGACTACTCCCTTTTTCTCAAAACCGGCAAAGAACCTTAAGGAAGAAAACAACCGTAGTCTGTTCATGGAAAACGCCAGTATGACACCCTGCTGATCATGTATACATTTTGACAGCTGTCGATCTGTTTGACTGCCTCACAAGCCTCACTTTTGTTTTCTAGCCGCTAAAAATAAAGAACTTACGCATGGCGTAGTTGAACATCACCGCTGTAAAAATGTTGGAGACAAAGGCGTAGGTGGTGAGAAG
>WTAT01000142.1 GCA_013139415.1 Desulforhopalus sp. | reverse complement strand
AGGGGAGCAATAATAAGTGGTCGCTCCCGTAAACTGCTGTCGGTGACCCGTTCGACAGCGACAGCGAAATCGGCCACATTAAAATGAAGCACCGCCCTTTCCCGCAGCTTGAATCCCTGAGACATTACCGTCCCCCGTGACGCAAACCGGCAAGGATCATTGCCAGTTGTTTACCATTTCTCGGAGCCTGAGCCCGGACATGGTTGTTAAAAAACAGTACACCTCGGTCAGCCCGGGCAGCCATGGGATAGAGGTAACAGTCACACCAGGCACGGAGTTCTTCGTCGGAATAATCGTAATTGAATTTTTTCTGCATATTACCCGACCGCCAGCCCTCTTTGTTCCGGCCATGAAAACGCACATAGAAAAGCGCCGGATTGGTCACCACATCAAGGGAAGGAAAAAGTCCGGGCAATGCCGGCTCATCAACCGCGACAAGCGATACCTGCCGTCGTTCCAACTCGGCAAAAACCGGATCCATCGCCCAGGAACGATGACGAAATTCCACTGCAACCGGCAAATCATGCAACCCGTCAAGCAGGGCGGCCAGATAGTTACGATTGGCAATGGAACGGTCAAAGTCCGGAGGCAACTGGATCAGTACGGCAACAAGGCGTTTTTTTAAAGGCGCTATCCCCTGCCGATAAAGGTGGAGCTGTTCCTGCCAATTGTCCGCCCGTTCATGGGTCATGGTCCGGGTCAACTTGGCGGCAAACAGCAAGTGCGCAGGCGCTTTTTCCACCATACGGGCCAGGGCATCAGCCCGGGCCATCTGATACCAGGTATAATTAAGTTCAACCACCGAGAAACAGCGGCCATAGAGTCCAAGCATCTCCGTACTTTTTGTCCCTTCCGGATAAAAGCCACTATCCACCCATTCGGTATACGAATACCCACAGGTACCAACAGAAACAGGACAAACTCTACCAGGCTCTGTCGCCCCCGGAGCAAAGACGATCTCCACCTTTGCCGGGCAATCATCATTATTCCTGCTCACCATCGAACTCCGCATGTTTGCCCCGGATCACCCCGACCACCTTTCCCTGAACCAGCAACTCGCTAAACGGATAACACATGACCTGATAGTCATCATTGGCGGGTCGGAGTTCAATATGGTCAGAATAGAGGAAAAAACGTTTTACCGTCGCCTCCTCTCCCTTGATAAGAACGGCGACGACCTCTCCGTTTTCGGCGTATTGCCGGGGTTCACAGACCACCAGATCACCATCAAAGATACCGGCATCCTTCATCGACTGCCCCTTGATGCGCAGACAAAACAGATTGTCTCCGGGAAAGACAGAACTATCGACCACTACTGTGCCATCCCACTCCTGCTGGGCATACATGGGAAGCCCAGCAGTGATCTGACCGATGATGGGGAGTTCCCGGCCGGTTCGAGAACTCCTGCTCTCCCGGGGTTCGGGATAAAGACGGATAGTCCGGCCATAGTAGCCCTCGCGCTCAAGAACGTTTTTCTTTTCCAGTTGATTCATGAGCTGGGCCACCGCTGTATGGCTGACTCCCAGGTCGGCTGCAGCCTGCCGCAAAGTTGGTATGCGTCCGTCCTCATCCATCCGCTCAGTCAAATAGTCCAGCAACTGTCTCTGCTTGTCCGTAAGTTCCATATCACCTCCATATACACAATATGTACATTTACATTTCCTTTAATTGTACATACACATTAACTTTTGTCAATATACATTAGTGTTCATCAGTCACACAATTTTCAGAAGCAGCTCATTCTTTTTGACTGGATTTTACCAAGAACTGTTTTTTTTGGGGGGGAGGGAAGTGAGTATCACCAGGTTAGGTCTATCCACTGACGCCAAATGTTCTATTGACAAAGAAACACCGGTTAAATATAGACGAAAGTGCAACTGAATTTAGCCAAACGCATTACGCAAAGGATAACTGTCATGTATAGCTTCAAAAATGATTACGCTGAAGGCGCCCATCCAAACATCCTGAACGCATTGATAGAACACAATAATACACAGGAAGAAGGTTATGGATTGGATCGACATACACAAACCGCTATTGGGATAATAAGAAGTCTGACTGGAGACAATAAAGCTGACGTTCACCTGCTTTCGGGTGGAACTCAGACCAATTTAATTGCTATCAGTTCGTTTTTGAGACCCCACGAAGCTTGCATTACTGCCACTTCCGGGCACATTGCGACCCACGAAACGGGGGCCATTGAAGCAACTGGCCATAAACTGTTAACAGTCAACTCCAGTGACGGAAAAATAACCGCTCAACTGATTGAGCCCATTTTGATTGATCATCATTTTGAGCATATGGTAAAACCAAGACTCATTTATATCTCTAATCCTACTGAACTGGGAACCGTATATTCTAAATGTGAACTCCAGGACCTGTATGATTTTTGTCGGGAGAGAAATCTCTTGCTTTATGCAGATGGTGCCCGCTTAGGATCTGCCCTGATGAGCAAGGGAGCAGATGTCACTATTGAAGATATGTATAAACTGACGGACGCCTTCTTTATTGGTGGCACCAAAAATGGGGCACTCCTTGGAGAGGCGATAATAATCAAAAATTCTCACCTGCGTGCTGATTTTCGTTATCTTATTAAGCAAAGGGGCGGGTTGCTTGCTAAAGGGCGAGTGTTGGGTATCCAGTTCGAAGAGCTCTTTAAGGACAATCTCTATCTTGATCTCGCCCGGCACGCCAATGAGATGGCACAATTTATGGTAGAAGAACTCGTAAAAACAGGTTGTTCATTTTGGATTGATTCTCCGACCAATCAAATTTTTCCTATTCTGGACAACAGGATCATTGAGGTACTGTCAAAAAAATTTCAATTCTATGTCTGGGCAAAAACAGACAAAGACCACTCTGCCATTCGTCTTGTCAC
>WTAT01000200.1 GCA_013139415.1 Desulforhopalus sp. | reverse complement strand
TGCACCTTCCTGACGCCGTAATGATAGTGCAGGCTTAACACCAGGGCTGGAGCATCCATGGGCAAAACATCCCAAAAAAACGAGTATGACGTCATCATTGTCGGTTGCAAACTCAGCTGGCTGGGTGCTGGTCATTAACAACAAGGTCAACTTCAGGGCAACCGGATACCATTTCTCTGTTTGGACGGTCCATTTACGGCCAGTTTTCTTGACTGGATTAAGTAGATTTCATCAGGAACAAGGTCAAATTGCGGATTTTTATAAATGGTTATGATTGCCAAGGGATATTTCTTTTTTGGAAACAACCCTAGCAATCAAGGAAACTGGGTAATCGACCACACCAAGGCAATAAATGGTTTGAAGTTTTACCTCCGCCGGTCTAATGCGAGAGCAAGATAAGGTCGAAAATTGAACCTATCTATTACTTAAATACTGTGAAAGCTCTTCATCTAACTCTGCAGGAGATAAACCATATGGACCTAAGCCACTGTCATATTTTACTTTTCCATACTTATCCAGAAAATATACACGTGTCGGCCAGGCTACATAGGTTAGATCGACTTTATTGTCCATGTTATCGACATAGACCGGCATATCTTCGAGCAACTTGGCTTGACATGACATTGCAGCACTGCGTCGTTCTTCAATAGTCTCTGGCTCTTTAAGATCGTAGGAGGGATGATCATTTGACATAACCGAAATAAGTCGCATAAATTTCGTTTCAGCCAACCACCATTTGTCGGTTGGATGGGCTTCTCTCACATATATCATCAAAAACTCGACATCATCACGATATTTTTTATACACAGGCAGGAAACGCACGGTTCCCTCAGAAAAAGGAGGTCAGGTAAAACTCCCGAAGAGCAGAACTACAGGTTTCTTCCCTCTGAAATCTGACAGACGAACACTTTTTTTACCTGTATTATCAGATAACTCAAAATCGGGGGCCAGTTCACCAACCTTGGGTACATTAGGATTGTTTTCCTGCTGCCAGACAGTGACTTCTTTGTTACGCCAGTAAATTGCTTTATAATTGATGTCAAATCCTGCATATACAAGGTCTCTTCCTTCCCAAATGGTAAATCCGAAAAGCAAAATTGCACTCAGCGCTAGACCTTTCCTGGTAAAATTACCAACTTTTTTCTCCTGCGGATCTCCCAACGCAGTGGTCATACTTAGAATCCAATAAATTGCTACAGGACAAGCTATCACGGCGATCCAATAAGATAGGCCGATTAAGGGAAGAATGAAGGCGATCCCCGTACCAATAATAAGCCAACTTTGTACATTGTTTTTTCTACCACCTTTATTAGCAACAAGTCCGAACCTGCCTGCCCATTTACCTAACTGCTCCCTTTGTGACAGCGAAACTATGCCGCTGGCAACCAAATAAACAGAAAGCAGTATCTGCGCAATTCCCAGATACGCATGAGTTCCGTAAGTAATGCCTGCTAATCCTAGATACTTCACTACCATTGGATCCATCTTTCCTCCTCTCAAAGGGTATCTAAAGGTATTTTTTTATAAGAGACTCTGGTTGATTTACAAATCAAATTTTCTTCTCAGTACCTGATAATACAAAAATATTTGGAGAATATGAAGAGTAATTCTCAAGGATTGAAGACACCGATTCTGAGAATAGGGGAGGTGTTCAGGAGGAGGTGCCACATCATGCCGCAAGTTTACGATTGCCAGGCCGAACCTCGAGCTTATTTAGAGTGACCTCCGGTTGATGTTCCTACTGTATACGTAATCAAGAAGTTATCTTAAAACCTAGCAACATAAAAAAGATTTCTTGGCCCTCTGAAAAGCAAGATTTTCCTGACAAGAAAAATTATATTCCAGTCCCAGATGATTCCAGAGCATCTCGGTCGCTGGAGCTACCAAACAGATGTCAGATATGGTCGTAATCGGGATCAGAATGTGTAAGATTGGATCACGATTTATACACCTTACCCGATAACATGTTCCTCATTTCCTTGACTTTGGTTTATTCATTTTTCGTTTAACACCCCTGGTCGCCTCTGCGATCAAAGGATCATCCGGCCAATAATGTTTTGGATAGCGGCCTTTAAGTTCTTTTTTAACTTCTGGATAACTGTTTAGCCAAAACCCGGCCAGATCTGAGGTAATTTGAATGGGCCTCCGTGCAGGCGAAAGCAGGTGTAAGAGCAGTACCACTTTACCACCGCAGATGGTTGGAGTATCGGCTTGTCCGAACAGCTCCTGAATACGCACAGCCAGCAGCGGTGGCTCCTCCATGCGATATTCAATACGGATGTTTGAACCGCTGGGTACAACAATACTACTCGGCGCATCCTGCTCAAGTTTCTGTTGTTTTTCCCATCCCAGCATGGTCATAAAAATTCTTTTAAGATCAAGTTGTTTGAGCTGTCCGGCGCGATTGACATCAACAAGGTACGGCTCCAGCCAGCTGAGATCATCTTGCAAGCTGCTATCACTCAAGTCCGGCCAGTCCATTTCAGGTTGCAGGCCACGAAGGCAATTGACTCGGGCCTGGAATTGACGTGATTTCGGTCCCCAGCCCAAAGATCCTATACCCATTTTCTTGATTCCTACCAGCATGGCCCGGCTGATTGCCTCGGGTTCTACATTGGTCAAAGGTTTTTCTTCGATTATAATTTCCCTCAATAAAAGGCGACGTATTGCCACTACCTTGGCTAAATTATCATCCCAGAAGACCAGGTTGGATTCCGAAAACAAAGCACCGTGGTGTCGTTTCAACTCTGCCAGGTTGAGACTTTCGGCCAGGAAAATCCGTCCCTCCGTATGGCCAGCGTCCAAACTGGGAACCACCAGGTATTCACTGGCTGCCAGCAGATCAGCCGGTGGCAGAACAGCCCCGCGTCCTGTGGCTAAAAGATATCGTTCCCGCTGGTTTTGGCGGCGGCGAGCGATACGATCGGGGTAGGCATAAACCAACAGACTACCGATTGCATCGATGTTACGCGGTGTGTTCTTAGCGGCAATTAATTGTTGCCACCTGCGGGCTGCTTGATCAACGCGGCGGCAAATTGCCGGATCCCCCCCCTGCCGTTTAACGACATCAGCCCCTTTTTTCCGCCACAATTCAAGTAAATCCTGTCGCAAACGGAGATCAGCTGAGGGGTTACGGCCATCACGTTTGAGGATATCCCGCTCCGATAAAAGGGCGGCGATGTCGCAGGCCAGGGCGGTTTGACCTGTTTTTTGGGCCATTAGCAGCATATGGCCAAGACGAGGATGGATCGGCAAAGCAGCAAGTTGTTTACCGGTATCAGTGATACGTCCTGACTCGTCGACTGCGCCTAAAAAATAAAGGAGTTCTCGTGCCTGTTGAAAAGGACCGGACCGGGGAGGATCGAGCCACTGAAGCTCTTCTGGATCAGTAACTCCCCATGAAAAAAGCTCCAGAGCAAGACCAGCCAAATCGACAGCCACGATTTCCGGGGAATGAAAAGGTGTCAGACTATAGTGCTCACCTTTTGTCCAAAGCCGCAAACAGTAACCCGGTCCAAGACGTCCGGCCCTGCCTGCCCTTTGGCTGGCAGCAGCTTTGGAAACACGTACAGTAGTTAACCTGCTCAATCCGTTGCCAGGCGTAAATTGAGGCCGTCTTGACCAGCCACTGTCTACAACACAGCTAATACCTTCAATAGTGAGACTAGTTTCAGCAATCGAGGTTGCTAAGATCACCCGCCGCCCTCCAGCCGGATCGGGCAATATAGCGCGGTCCTGATCTCGTTGGGAGAGGTCGCCGAAAAGGGGTGAGATCAGTATATCGTTGAAATCCGGTTCAGCGCGGAGCTGCCGGTACACCTCTTTAATTTCGCCGGTACCGGGCAGGAAAACCAGCACATCGCCCTCCTGTTCATGGACTACCCGACGTACTCCAGCAGTGGTCACACTTGCGATTCTGCCTATTGCCTCCCTCTCAAGATATTCGACTCTGACCTCGTGGCTTTGTCCCTCACCGGTAATAATGGGAACGTCGCCAAGAAGTCTGGCAAGAGGAGCAGTGTCCAGCGTGGCCGACATGACGAGTAATCGTAAATCGTCTTTCAGCTGGCACACATCCAAACAGAGTGCCAGGGCCAGATCGGCATGGACGGACCGTTCATGAAATTCGTCAAATATGATCAGCCCCACACCGTTTAAGTCCGCATCATTTTGAATCCGGCGGGTCAAAATTCCTTCTGTGAGCACCTCAATGCGGGTGGCCTGGGAAATTTGTCGGTCAAAACGAATCTGGTAGCCAACGGTCTGCCCGACCTTCTCCCCGAGTAAAAAAGCCATTCGGGCCGCAGCTGCTCTGGTCGCCAGTCGCCTCGGTTCCAGGATGAGAATTTTTTTGCCCGCCAACCAAGGCTCATCAAGAAGAGCCAGGGGGACGATGGTAGTCTTTCCAGAACCTGGGGGTGCTGCCAGGACCGCTGAACTTTTGGCGAGACTATTTTTTAGCCCGGGTATGATGTGGTTTATGGGGAGAATGGGTAGTTGCGGCAACTGCATGGTGGAGTTAATTATTTATTTGCCTTGATCTGCGTCGCCAGCAAGCTGATATCAACGGGAGTAGACGTGTCAATTGTGACGGTTTTAATACGTTCATCTTTATGCAAGGGCTGCCATTTGGAGAGTTGCATCTCCAAGACTTTGAGGTCGGCATCAGAGACATCACTTTTGCGCTGCACAATACGCTGACGCAATGTCTCGGCGTCTGCGATACATTCTAAAATTACAAACGGTGCTTGTTTAGCATCGGCCAGCTTTCTGAATTGCTCTCGTTCTTCATAGTGCAGAAACACTGCATCGACAACCACCGAGTATCCGGCACCCAGAATCTGTGCTGCCAACTCCTCAAGTTTTCGGTAGGTCATTCGAGTGGCTTCAGGGGAATATATACTTTTACCCACCGCTGACTGTCCATCATCTTCCGGTTTCAAGCCAAACAATCGTTTGCGTTCAACATCTGAACGAATGCGAACCGCGCCTAGTTGTTGCACAAGAGACTGACTTATCGTGCTCTTTCCTGACGCAGACATTCCCCGGGTAATCAGGAGCTGTGGCTTTACAGGTCGAATATAGTTTAAAGCCAGATTCAAATATTCTAGAAAATCCTTCTCGGCTTCGGCTTGCTCCTTACGATTAATTCCGGCCTGATCGGCACGTATTGCATCAATCTTTGCGCGTACCAATGCACGATAAACCTGATAAAATCGCAGTACGCTCATTGCGGCGTAATCGCCAGTATGCTCAAGATAATTGTTTAGAAAGCGCTGGGCCAGCTCCGGCTGCTCTCTATCTTGCAGGTCCATCACTAAAAATGCCACATCACTCATGACATCGATCCAACGCAGACTGGGGCTAAACTCGATACAATCAAATACCAGTGGAGCATCATCCACCCAGGCGATATTACGCAGATGCATATCACCATGACATTCACGTATGAAACCAGCGGCTTTACGTTGCGCGAAAAGAGATTGCAGGGCATGAAAGGTTGCTTTGCTCCAGCGCTCCAACTCAGAAATTGAGTTCAGAGCCTTAACATTTTTAACATGCTCACGTATTTGTTTGAAATTTTCTTCAACCGGTTGACAGATGAGTTCAGGCTCGCCGTATATGCTGTCTGCATCGGCGACATCGGTCTTTTCATGAAAGTTCGCTATGTGTCTCGCCAGCATATCAATCTGTCGGGGTTGCAATGCATTAATGGCCAGCACGCGATCAAGCTGTGCCCGTTGCGGAAATGCCTGCATTTTGATCGCGTACTCAATCGCATCACCCTCACCTGCCCACTGCGGATGCTCAACCGTGCCGGTTATCGGAACAACAGATAAGTAAACTGAGGGTGCCAGCCTTTTGTTCAGGCGCAGTTCCTCATTGCAATAAAAACGTCGCTTTTCAAGAGTGGAAAAATCAAGAAAACCCAGGTTTATCGATTTCTTTATTTTATAGGCGTACGGTCCAGCCAATATTACCCAGGAGATGTGCGTCTCAATCAGTACACATTTTTCAACCGGTGGATCATATATTTCCGGCTGCATCAGCGAGGTAACTAGAGAGAGGGGTTGGAGGGTTGCTTCGCTCATATTGAAGACCTTCGGTGTTTTGACTGTCTGAGTGAATTTGCGTGATCAACCGTTGATTGCGGACAGGAGTAAATATTAATGTCAAGGATTGACCCCCGGTGGAGTGACGTCTCATGTCTAACATGAAATATTAGCCGAGGGCAAGAACAATGTCCACAGCGGCGAATACATGATCTCAGCCAGCTTCAAGATGACCTTGCATACTGTTACTCCTCCATACGTGCGATATACTCTTCAGCAAGTGCGACTTCCTCTTTGCAACCTATAAAAACTGGTGCTCGGTCATCCTTTCCCAGAGGTACCCGATCCAGAATTGGTCCATGGCCGTCGGAGGCAGCGCCACCTGCCTGTTCAACCAGAAAAGCCATGGGGTTTAATTCAAAAGAGAGGCGTAGTTTGCCATTAGGATGCCCCTTCAGATGCGGATACATAAATACTCCGGTGCCCTTAATCATCACCTGATTAATGTCAGGGACAAAACCTCCACTATAACGAAGCTTGCAACCACGTTCTTCCAGCTCCCGGACATAACCATCTACTGCAGGAGTAAAAAGATTGCGCAATCCCCCGGGAGAGTAGATATTTGCCTGAGCTTTGATTCGCAGGTTTTCCTTGACCAGGGTGTATTCCATCAACTGGTTCATAGCAAACTCATGCCCCCCATCGCCGGTACTGTAAACCAGGGTAGTACGCGGTCCATACAGGATGTACATGGCAGCCACCTGCTTCCGCCCCGGTTGCAAAAGGTTACAGCCCTCAAAGATAGAAACGATTGTACCGACAGCCAGATTTACATCCACCAGTGAAGACCCATCCAATGGATCAAAGGCTACCGAATAGAGACCATTGCAATCCTTAGACATACAGATGACTTCCTCGACCTCCTCGGAGAGAACGTTCCCCACCACACCAGAGTGTAAAAGACGTTTGGTCATGATTCGATCGGCAAGGACGTCCAGGGCCAGCTGTTGTTCGCCATAGAGATTTGACGTCCCGGCAACACCCAAGTTTCCTGTTCTAATAGAATTGATTATATAATTAGTGCCTTACTCAAGATTTCCTGTCATTCAGTTCAATACCCCCTCGAGGGGTGCTCTTTTTAGTACCCCCTTGAGGGGTATAAAAAACAAGAAACCTGGAAAGTGTATTGAAATTAGCAATTTAAAGTGACCAAAAAGGCACTTACACCCCTCAAGGGGGTACTGAAAAGAGTCCTGGCTTATTTTCCCGTTTACCGGGGTTAGATGCTTCAGCTATCTCACAAATCAGGTGTACAAGATCGTCTTTGACACCTCTTTCCCGCAAATGTCTGCGAAGATTGATCTGAAATTTCGTTTTCCCGCGATTACTCATAATATCCCTTTAGTTCGTTGAATTTTTGTTTTTGCCAATCTCTTTCATTAATGATAATTTTTCGCAAAAACTTCTTGCAATAAGTAGCAAGTACCATAAATCTATAAAAATGTTTCGTTCCTGCTTTGCTGATTGTGATGCAACTGATGGAAAGAAAAGAATCACAAATGAGGTGATCTGCGGTAAAAATATACTTAAAGTTCAACAAACTTTGATGGTGTCGTAAAAACTACATTTTGCTAATTTGTCGTCATTCCCGCGCAGGCGGGAGGTAAGCGACCAGCGGGAGACTCCGATCTAGTTATTTCAGTACGTTCTGGATTCCCGCCTACGCGGGAATGACGGAGCAGGAGACTTTTTACGAGTTTGTCAACTTTGGTCAGCATTATCAATGATGACCATCGCCCCCTGTATCTGGATAGATATCTATGGAAAGAAGCCCTTAGGGCTGGAACACACCCCAGCCAGGTACCTTCTTGATTTCCA
>WTAT01000201.1 GCA_013139415.1 Desulforhopalus sp. | reverse complement strand
TGTCCTTCGCAAATATTCATACTTCCGGAAATTATTGACAAATTTGCATGCTCTCCTTTAAAACCTCCCCCGGTTTTTTTCACTCTCCAGTTTACCGAACGTCAACTAACTGTCGTCGGTACATGCCGGTTGCACGGTGTCAATGCCTTCGGTTTTTTGTCCAAGGTCGTTGAGGCCAACTTCTCGAACAACAAGTCACTACCCTCCCTGCCTCTTACTCAGTTACTATCTTGCTTGCAAGGTGCCTGACAACATTTTGTCAACCTGAACAGACAAACCTGGGACAAAATTCGAATCACCTCCGGTTTGAATTTACAGGAATAAGGTAAAAACTGAAATCAATAGAGAAAAAAGATGTTTGAATTGGCAATCTCAACGTTATGTTAACCGGCGAGCTTCAGTGAGTCCGGTTACACTTTTGGTTGGTAATAATTCTTTTAACGTTAATAGTGAAGAGCGTGCGGCTGTTTTTGCAGCGAGTCTCCCTTTGTTGCCTCGTTAGGCTGTGCCGCTTGAGAGCCTGTGGGCAAAAAAATTGTACACCCAGGCGAATACAGCACCTCCAATAGCACCATCCACAATACCATATAACGTTCCTATAATGACGGACCCAATACTAGAGCTAGGGTGATAGCCTGGGTAAATGGACGAAGCGAGTTCGAGAAAAGCCTGGCCGTAATTCGGCCAAATCAAATTTGCCACGGCAACGAGAAAAATCGCCGCTCCCCAAATAAGACCTACCGTGAAAGACAAAGCAGTGATGTGTAATCGCATTGTCCTTGTCCTCCTTAATTGGTGGTTTCAACGTTCAGTTAGATCATCTTCCAGCACCGCGATTCATGGCGAAACAGTCGATATGAACGTTGAGCTAACTTGCAGCGGGGCAGGGTGAATATGTTTCCCGTGAGGCTCTGATTCTTTAAAGGCAGAAAGCCCCGTATTACAAAATCACATGCTGTTCGATATGTTTTATCTATTTCACAAGTGTTTGTTTGTAGTTCAGCAGGGCATCCGACACGGATTCAAGGAGATCCTCATCAGTATCTGTTCGTGCGACAATCACCGCTTCAACGCATGCCGTGGTGATTTCCTGGTCATTTAAAAAACCTTTTTCAGTATCAATTGTTCTAAATTGGTATACAGGCTTACCGGTTGTGGGAAGCTTGTCGTTTAGGTCTTTATCATTAAAACCAACCAGCTTCAAATCTTTGTTTTTCAAGACCGTCTGAGCCATCTTGCCATCAAGTTTCGGTTTGGTAACCCACATCACCGCATCAACCTGTTTGGTTACAAGTTTACCTAGTGCCCTAGTACCACCGGTAAAAATCACCCCGGCATTTTTATATTCAGGTTCCAGCTTCAGCATATAATCCCATGTGACAGCCGTGCCGGAACCTTTGCTGCCAACAGCAATTGTAGCATTTTTGACTGTCTGTAGGTCATCTTCGTTCAGGACTTTTCCTCCGGTGTTGACAGCCAAATATGCACACTCCTCATAAAGGCTCCCCATGATCTCAAGCTCAGTTTCGACCTCAGGGTTTTTGAGGGCGTACCAGGCATATGCATCCATCTGAACCAGACCGATTTGTGCCTCGCCTTTAACAAGACGATCAAGGTTTTGCACCGAGCCTTTACTGGTGATGACCTTGCCTGTTCCAAGCAAGGCTTTGAGGTTATGTCCTACCTTGATATAAGACCCGGTTTTCCCACCTGTAGTGATGACCGGCCCTTCCGCCAGAGCAGGTGCTGCAAAGAGTAATAACAATATGATTACCAATAGATTCTTCATTAAATTCTCCTATCTTCCTGTTATAGCAATGATTGAGCCAGTTAAAACACCTTCCCAAAAGCACATACTGATCGAACCCAGATTGTTTTTCCCAGAATATAATGGAGAACTCTTTCCTATTCTAATGGCACCTACGTTTCTCGTGAAAGTAAGTTCCCCGTTCATTTATCCTGTTAAATAGGTTCCATAATATGTCATGTGGCCAAGTGATACCATTAGTTTAACTCTAGAGATAGAATATTAATAGAGTAATCGTCTAGAAAATGCCAGACCATTCCTCTAAAGATTTTTCCAGAGAACATTTACACCCAGCAATCACACACTGTCATTCCCTGGCTCTACACTAAGATTAAAAGAGATACATTGGCAACCTTGTCCATTTAAGCAAAACCTCAACTTAAGACTATTCCTGTTAACCTTGGAATGAGAACTTGATCATTTTAAGCCAATTCCCTGCTGAAAAATTGCTCCATTTGTGACCTGTTGGGTGGTTGATAGTGTGAATAGGTTTTATCAATTGTTGCGGCTTGATTATATCTCAACAGGAAGTCAGAGAACAAAATTCTGCTCTATTACTTATGACCAGATTAATCTCCCGCAATTATTGATAAAACCTGTAGAACTGAAATGCGGAGCACCCGGGAGTGTTAAACTTTCTTCTATGGGGATTTAATGAATTGGCTGAGAGGGGCGACAGTTTGCAAAATGCTCGTATTTCGCAAACAAAACAACTCAGAGAAGTTAAATCCTTTGGGAAAAGGATGGATTTTGGAGAAATTATTCAAGTCATTGATTTTAAGCCGTTAAACAGGTTAATTTCGGAGCTATATTAGCCAGAAATAGGCGCACCTCTCCTGTGTTATATAAAATTCGAATTTTCTTAAAGCCTTAACTATCAACACACAACAGTCAGGACGTATCTCGTAATAGGTTTGGTAATTCCTCAATGCAGACCATTTTCCCTTTACCACACTCCGGACAGAGCGACAAATCAACTCCTGTCAATCTTATCATCATCTCCTGTACAGTCTCTGCCGATTTTACAGCAATTTTTGCCTCTGGATCTATCAATAACCGAAGCAAAGGAATACTCACCTTTTTGTTTGCATGACCAAGAAACCCAAAGTAACGGATTTTCATAAACCCACGTGGCAAGATGTGCAAAAGATAACGCCGAATGAACTCTGTTGCTTTGAGAGTAAGAGCTTTGACTTTATTTTCATCACTGCGATCGCGATAATTGAAAGTGACTTCACCACCCTCGATAGATAAAATCCGGTTGTTTGTTATCGCCATCCGGTGTGTATAGTGTATTTTCGGCAAGCCTGTCTATCTTGCCCAGATTTGAAGTGGTATAATGCTGCCGAGAGGTCTGTGCCGTTGGATTCAGCTTAACAGGCCGAGGGTTTATAATTCTCCTGATAATTCCAGGGTAACCATTGCTGGGGATTTTTAAAAAGAGCTGATGAGTTTTTCTGGAGGGCAGTCAGGTAATCGAAGGGATTGATTTTTGAAAGAGCGCAGGTGTGGATAAGGCTCATGAATAAATCCCCGATGTACGCTCCGTGCTCAGTTTTGTAAAAAAGCGAGTTTTTCCTGTGTAAGATAGCCATTTTGATTGCTCGCTCACAAATATTATTGTCCAGTGGAGCTTTTTCAACTCTGAGAAAAAGAGTCAATTCATCCCAATGGTTGAGCATATAGGTTATCGCCTTCCCCAAACTGGAATTAGGTTCAACTTTTTTGTCATCGAACTGTTTACCCAGCCAAAGATGCAGCTTTTCCATCAACGGACCACTGTTGGCCTGGTGAAAATGCAATCTCTGTACAGGTGTCATTGTCTCATCTGAAGTGATTGCATCATTGTGATACACTTTTCCCAGCGTTTCAATGACATATTTGCACTCACCCGGGAAGTCACCTGCAATTTCGACAAAGTTCC
>WTAT01000420.1 GCA_013139415.1 Desulforhopalus sp. | reverse complement strand
CTCAATCAGGCGAGAATGTACAGACCATGTCATCGTCTTGAACCAAAGTCACCTGAAAAACATTCTTTGCGCGTATTTCCAATATTATCATAACGACAGAACGCATTTGAGCCTTGGAAAAGATACGCCCAACGGTCGGCCGATCCAACCCAGACCTGTCGGCAAATGCAAGATAATCGATTTGCCTCGCATCGGTGGATTACATCATCGATACGAGTGGAAGAAAGCGGCCTGAAAATATAAATCGTTATGAAACCATCAAACGATCTTTGCTGATCTGTGCCCGGAAACGGTCTCAATCAAAGAGTTCGCCTTGAAATCGTCTGTTTTAAAACCTGACTCTGGAGAATTGTATTCAATCACTGCACAGAGAGCATGATGGGTTACGACATATTTGCCACGTGTTAATTTTTGCGAAGGACAGCTATCAATCGAAGAGATTGCCAACGCAATGGCCGTAAGTAGACGAACAGTCTTTCGATATCTGGATACATAGGAACTGGCGTCAATGTTCAGGAACAATCTCTACCACGAGAAAGACCGATTTTAGCTTGATCCGGATGATTGATACGACAGTACTATCGTGCATCATGTTGTGGCAAAATGGAGCAACTCCTGTCTTGATAATCTCATAAATATTGTCGTTTGCCGCCAATTGATGCTAATCCAGAGATACTTGATCTCGCTTTTGCCGATAGGTTCGCGGCTTCTTTATTGCTAAAAACTTGGCACAAGGATCTTACGGTATGGATAAGCAGCAAAGGATATCCACTCCTGTCTCACAGTTATTCTAATCCTTGCGCCAATCTTAAATAATTTCAGGCTTACCCCGGTAAACGGAAAAATAAGCCATCCATCACCGTATTATTTTTCGACGATATCTTCTTTCAACGACCCTACTATCGCCGCCAGTTCTTTCTGTTCTTCAGCGGGAACCTTAAATTTACCAAGTGTTGCAATCAAATAATTAACAGCAAGCTCCCAATCGCTCTCATTGATTCCCATGCCAACATGAACGGTCTTCATATCGCGTCCTGTGTAATAACAAGGACCGCCAGTAGCATTGCAGACCATGTCGACAGTCAACTGTCGTGTACGCATTGAAGATTTTTCGCTTATACCTTCAAAATACCTCTCTAGTTGAGGATCGCTATACACTCTCTCAAGAAAATCGTCAACAACCGCTGCAATAGCATCATAACCACCGAGACGTTGGTAAAGCGATTTTTCCACATCGCCATTTGAATTCATCTGATCCATTACTTCCTCCCTTTACTTGTTGTGAAAATGTAGGTGATAAGTAGTCGTCTTAAAAGGGAGCTCTAAAAAATCTTATTCAACAAGATTTTATTACCCTATCAAGTTGTTCCATGCTCTTTTTAACGGCAACACCCCTTTCATTAGGCGGACACTCTATCAAAATAATTCCAGAAGGAATTGACTTACATCAAGTAATGGCAGCTTGTTTAAGTGAATGGCTCAACACTACATTGATTTAAACTACTTTAAATTTGTAATAGATAGGACAAATCGACAGTGGTTCCCGGAGTAAACCAATTTAATGAAAAGTCGACTCCCATCAGTTCTATTTCGCAAGACATCTTGATAAATGAAAGCAGAGTATCCCTGCCCTGGACTACAGTGAGTTGAAAAAGCCATAAATTCCCGTTTTATGGGTGCAACTATTCACCCGCCTCCTGTTCTCACCGGGCCTCTTTGTAAAGACCATTCCAAAACGGGGGGAGGCACTCAGAACCAATGATGTCATCAGCCTGTAAGGTGATGGAAAACAAGTCTTATTTCAACCGGTTTGTTAAATATCAACATTGCCCTCCCTGGTTTTGCATGCTCTCCATTTCAGCTTTGATTAGAAAGAAATAGAATTTCAATCCATCGAATTTTGCGATAACTTGCCAGCCTTAACTTTCCTGAAGAGCATCAGGAAAAGATCAACAAACGTATTCTTTTATTTCGTCAATGATCAGCCAGTTTCTTCAATTGATCTGCCAAAAGTCCTTTAAACCGGTCCAGGGTAATTGGATATGCCTGCATGGAGATACCCATCCAGTCGCAGTATTCAAGAAATTCTTCAGGCTGTTCGGCCATGTATTTGTCCAGGTATCCTAGGGCGTCAAGCACAATTGCACCACCTGTATGGCGCGGAAAATTTTCATTTGCCGTACCTTTGTCCCAACCCTTAAAAACCTGGGTCCGGTATTTGACCCATCCAGGTGTCATGAACCAAACCGGTTCTCCTCCGACAAGTTCCTGTTTGATATGCTCAAGTTCATCGTTGCTAGCCAGCATCCCCATGCAGTGGGTAGTCTCAATTCGAGCGACATGAAGACCTTGCTCATGGATAATGGTTTCCATCAACCGTGTGGGGTTGTCCGGCTTGACATAACAATACTTACCGCCATAAACAACAATAACATCCCGGACTTTCTTTTTCGCCTTTACAACAAACTTGATCACCTGTTTTTCCAGCTCATGGATATCTTGGTGAAGCCCCGGAGTTGTATAAAACAGGTAATCTGTGTCGAGGAATCCCTTCTCTTGGAGATGACTGAGTTCAGGACTCATGGTACCGCAGGCAACAATGGCAGTGTTTTTAAACGATAAGTGTACCATCGGCGTCCCCCTTTATTTTTGATTTTGAAACCGTTTTACCGGACTCGTATTTTGCTTATCGTATCAACCGGCAGAAACATCTTGTTAATCGGATAATCCATCGGCCCCGCGAAACCCATGGATTTTGTCATCCACTGTTGTGTTTCATCCTTTCTTGCTTTAATTGGCATGGAGAACTGCCGAAACAACACTTTTCGAGTGTGTAGGATGGGCGTGAATTGTCTTTCCAACTTTCTCCAGAGTCAAACGGTTTTCGACGGCCAATGCCATCTCATGGATCATCTCTGTAGCCGCTTCACCGATGATGACCGCTCCAGCGATCTCGGAACTATAGTTTTTTATAAAAAGCTTCACAAAAGCCGGTGCTACTTTGTCCACTACAGAACGGCCATTGGGAACCTGGTGCATCGTGAAAGATCTGATGTCGCCACTTTCATGGTTTATCCCCACTGCCGCCACCTCAGGGTGACAGAATGCAACCCTTGGTACAGCGCTTTCATTTAAAGAGGAGGTTGTTCCTTGAGACAGATTTTGCGCAAGCAGCTGCCCTTCTTTTTCTGCGGCGTGAGCCAGCATTAAACCACCGGCAGCATCGCCTATACAGTATATATGTGGAGTGCTGGTTTGAAAAATTTCATTCACCTTGACGGCACCGTGTTCAGTTTTTACTCCGGCGGCGCCCAGGTTCAAGCTGTCAATATTCGGTTTACGGCCAACTCCGACCAGAACTTTGTCCACGGTGTCAGTCTTATCGCTATTCTTATAGTGAATCGTGACCTTATCCTCTTCCAGGGTCAACTGTTCAATCATTGTTTCTGTTTTGACTTGGATGCCTTGTTCTGTAAAAGCATCTTGTAACATTCTTCCGGCTTCATGATCTTCACGCGGCAAAAGGGTATCCAAAGCTTCAACCAGGATGATCTCGCTACCGAACGTGTTGTACAGCGTGGCAAATTCACAGCCAATGGCACCACCACCGATAATCAATAACCTTGATGGTAGTTCAGTGTTTTGAAGAATTTGGTCACTGGAAAGGATATTTTTGCTGTTAAAAGGCGCAAAAGGAAGTTCAACAGGTTTCGACCCAGTTGCGATAATGATCAATTCTCCCCGCACCTGTTCGGTACTGCCTTCTGTATTACTTATGATAATGTCATGATCTGACAGAAACGAGCCTTTACCTCGGAAGGTGGTGATATTTTCCCCTGTCACCATCATTTGGGTCATTCCGCGTAATGTGGCAAGGTCATTTTGAGTAACAGTCTGCAAACGTTTTAAATTGATAGGTTGGGCGACCAGATCCAATCCGTATTTTTCACACTCTTTAGCATGGCGATAGACTGCGGCGGCCTTAAGTAACGATTTGGTAGGCATACAACCGCGGTTAAGACAAATCCCACCGAAGCTGTCCTGTTCTTCCTGAATCAACGCGACAGATTTGCCAGCTTGGCTTAACATAATTCCCGCTGCCATTCCACCTGGGCCGCCACCTATAATTACAACATCAAAAGTTTTCATTATTTCTCCATTTTTGATTCGTCTGGTTCTGTTTGTTCCAGTGTTTGTGTGGCTACATCCAAGAGTCGGTTGAACGTCTCCAGTTCTTTCTCTGACATGTGCTGCGTCATCCTTGCAACAACTTCATCTCTTTTCTTCTTTAAGATTTCTACAGTTGGTCGGGTTGGTTCGGTGATAAACACTCTCGACTGACGTCTGTCGTGCTCACTACTTGTCCGGTAGATCAAACCATCCCGCTCCATTCGTCGCAGTGTGTTAGCCATGGTCGGTTGTTCCACTTGAACGTTTTTACAAAGTTCTACCTGGGTCTGCCCATCATCTTCATCCAGACAACAAAGCACGGGAAGTTGCCCCTGGGTGACACCGTACGGTTTTATTTGGTTGTTTAATTGTGACAATAATAGCCGGGAAAGATAATTCAGTTTGTAGCACAGGTTCTCATTCACATTCGTTATCTCCTTCGTTTTACTTAGTTACATAGTCGGCTATGTAACTAGCAATAACAAAATACATAGCTGACTATGTATTGTCAAGGGGGTAAACTTCCGGAAAATGGTATCAGGAGAACTGTTCAGGTAGAAGTGTTCCCGCTTCTTGGGATAGAAACGGGGTATGATTAAGCTGATGTTTGCTTGTGGACCACCTCACCAGCTTCAGGGTTGTCCAAGTTCAGATTGCCAGGATTAACCTATGATGGAAGCCTCTCGCTCTAATCTTTAGTGCCTTACTCCTTAAAGCCTGTCATAAAAAACAAGAAAATGGGAAGTACTTTCAAAGCTAATAACTTGGATTTACCACCAAGGCACTTATACCCCTCAAGGGGGTATTGAAAAGAATCCCGGCTTATTTCCCGTTTACCGGGGTTAGATTCTACTGTGGATGTAAATAAGGACGTGTCTCAAAAACCTAACCACGTAAAAAGGTGTTTTCAGGCTTCAAAAAGGCAAAATTTACCTGAAAAGAAACAAGCATTTTGAAATCCCAGATGGTTCCAGATTATCTTTTTGGATGCCAGTATTGCAGGTTGTTAGATATAGTCGAGGATCGGATAGTGAATGTGTCAGATTGAATCCTGATTTCTATAGGTAAGGTGACCGATAGAAGGAATCCAACAGTTACTCAGCAGAATATTGAAGGTTTGGGAGCGGGATCCATTGGACCATACGATTCCCATTGGTATCCTGCGTTTACGCGGCGAAAGGCGTACAGCTCTTTCCCGTTGGTTCGTACATTGATAATGCCGGGCAGCAAAAGCTTGAATCGCTTGCGGGCAGTATCGTTACCAACCGTCGTTGTAAAATCAAGTCCGTCGATTGCGATGCCTTCGGCTGGAGCAGCTGTTTCACCGTCACCGACGAAAGTCGCGGCGATCTCAGTTGAGAACACCAGTGGTCGATTGGATCTTGATGCCAGACCAATGGCAGCGATAAAGTTGGCCCTGGGATGGCCATGATCCGGCGTGTCTCCGGACGATATAGTTGAAATCTGGGGCCGGACATTTTCCAGGAATGAGTGATGAAACTCGTGGCTGCCGTGATGTGGGCACTTCAAAACATGGGCTGACATCTTACTGGCCAAAACTGGATCGGCTACCAAGTGTTCTGCTCCCTCGATGTTCAAATCCCCGGACAACATGAACGACACTTCGTCGAAGGTCAACCGCAGCACGACCGAGTGACCATTGATTGTGTGAGCTTTATCACCGAACCACTTGTACGATCCATCGGTTTCGCGTTTTGGCCCGAGTACCTCAAGTGTCACCACTGGGTCACCCACGTTGATGCTGCCCATGTCGGTATCTACGGCCTGATAATTCGCACCCTCGGCAGTAACTGCAGTCCTCCAGTCTTTAAAATCTTCAGAGATGTTGGACAGGGCGTTTAAATCGGAAAGATCGTTATGACGTGTAGTCAAAAAATCTTTGCTGGCATCCAAATCGCCTAACCGCGTTTCGTGACCGGCAGACTTGTCGAAAATAGCGATTCCATTGTGAATAATATTTTTGACATTGATTTGAGGATGCTTGATGATGGGCATCAGTCCCCTCAGGTGATCTCCATCGGCATGGGTGAGCACCAAGAGGTCGATATCTACCGAGTTGGCAGGGTTGTCCAGCCGATATCGCCAAACCAGGAATCCCAGAGCGCGTCGATTGAGTCCTCCGTCAATTAGAATCTTCTTACCGGCAGGCGTAACAACGAAAGTTGCGTCACCCTGACCGACATCAACACTGTAAAATTCAAGGGGGTGTGTGGTCTCCAGCCTGGATTTTTTGACGAAGCCGGGACGACCACGAAATACTATGGGCATTCGATCATTATTTGTTGACCCAGTGGTAGTAACTTCGTCGCCGAAGATCAGGTAGCCATGACGGCTGGAACCGATAGCGTTTTTGTACATTGTGGTTGTTTTGTCAGAGACGAAGCGAGTAGTCATGGTGATCCCTCCTTTGAACTCAAAACATGGGTTGTAATTTTGGGTGGCTCTGGTACTGAAAAGAGCACCCCTCAAGGGGGTATTGAACTGAATGACAGAAAATGTGGAGTAAGGCACTAACGCGATCGTCAGGCATATGAATTTTCTGGTGATTTCTGTGTGGATTTTGTTTTTGTGCATTATACCTGTTATATATACAGGTTAGCATAATCCTCAATTTTGAGTGAAAATGAGCCATCTGTGACCATCATTTACGTCGTGAATACAGAGATATACTGTATGATTACAACAACCGGGGCCAGGATACAAGAGAATTTGGGTACCAAACACACAGTCAGGCTCGAAAATACCTCCAGTTCTTTGAATTAGCCGAGATAGAAAGACACATGAGAAAAATAGCTTTTGGATACTCAACCCGCTGCAATATCAGATGTAGTCATTGTGTGGCAGCTGGTGATATACCGGATAATAAAAAAATGGAGCTTGGTAAGGCTAAGCAAATCATCAGGGAAATGGCAGTGGCTGGTGTTGCCGGCATAAGTTTTACCGCAGGCGAGCCCTTTATCTTTTTCGACGATTTGCTTGAATTGGTGGCCCTTTGCCGGGAACTAAATATTTACACCAGGGTCGTTACTAACAGCTATTGGGCAAAAAAACCGGAAAAAGCTGAACAACAGCTCGGTCTGCTCAAAGAGTGCGGACTTTCCCAATTGCGCCTGAGTTACAGCAGGTGGCACCAACAACATGTTCCCAGTGGGAATATTTTGAACGTGGTTCGCGGCTGTAGGAAAAAAGACATCGATTACTTTGTCTCTTTTGTGACCGATTTTTCAGAAGAAGATGATGCATACGAACAATTTTTACGAGACAATAAACTGAAATTTTTCCCGGAACCGGTCATTTATGCCGGACGTGCCGATAGTTTTGACCGAGAATCGATCTTCACCGATTACCAGGAAAATTGCTGTGCGATGAACCCTTATCTAGCTCCGGATCTCAATATGTATGCATGTTGCGATGCGGGCAGTCATTTTACCACCACTAACTTTTTCCTCCTTGGTAACCTGAAGAATCATACAATCGAGCAACTCTTTATCAAGAGCGAAACCAATTCACTCTATAATTGTATCCGTTCAATGGGTATTTCCACTATCGCCTCCTTTTCAGGAGTCAGTGCTCGCGAAATTGTCACCTACCGCAAATGCGAATTGTGTAAAAGGTTATTTGATTCACCGGAATTGCTTGTTAAATTGCAAGAAGCTGGAGGGTCAGACCTACAGACATGGGTCAGGTAGGTCTGACCCTTCTTGTTATCTTTTGGGTGCTGGCTATAGCTAACCCCGGTAAACGGGAAAATAAGCCAGGACTCTTTTTAGTACCCCCTAGAGGGGGGTTCTTTTCAATGCCGCTCGATGGTACTCTTTTCAGTACCCCTCAAGGGGGTATTTAACTGAATGACGGAAAATCTGGAGTAAGTCGCTAAAAAGAGGAAATAATATATGACAATTCAATCATGGTTCATGTATCTGGCATTAGTAATGGTTGCGACATCAACACCCGGTCCTGCAGTGCTTTTCATCACCACAAACTCAACATTACACGGATGGAGAAAAGCCATTTTTGCAGCATTTGGTAATATTGTTGGTCTTTTTTGCCTTGGTCTTATTGCTGTTACAGGATTGGGATCGGTGCTCAAAGCTTCAGAAATAATATTTAACTTTGTGAAATATGCCGGTGCTGTGTACCTGATATATTTAGGTTTTAAAATGATTTTCCAGAAGAGTGCGGATTTAGTTATAAGCAAAGATCAAGGTAAGTCTCTGAATGTTTCATCTCAAAAAATCTTTTTCCAGGCCCTGGGCGTTGCAGTGAGTAACCCGAAAGCAATCATCTTCCTCACTGCACTCTTCCCACAGTTTGTAAATATCAATGAAGCATTAATTCCTCAGTTTTTTATGCTTATCGCTACGTTGATGTTCTTTTCATTCTCTTTTTTGATGCTTTATGCATTTCTCGCACATAAGGTTAAAATCTGGTTTAAACAATCAAACAGAATTAAAACCATTAATCGAACAAGTGGAACGATTTTTATCGGCTTTGGGGTCATGCTGGCAACAGTCTCTAATAAATAACAACAGCAATGCCGTTTAATGAGTACCCCCATCATGGCCTTTTTTTCTATTGCTTGAAGAATTATAGTAGTCAGGGATATTGCTATGCCTGACCGTAATTAGTGTCAGCTTTTGCTTGAAACATTTAAAAAGGTGTTGTATCACCCTGATAGGTGAGGTGATAATTGTCCAACATCTCAGGTTACTTGCTGCGACTCTTATTAGAGCGATAGCTTGCCTGAAAGGTTACCAGCAACTAAAAGGAGTAGCGTATGAAAAAGTATGGTGCTGAGTTCTTTGGGACGTTCTGGTTGGTTCTTGGTGGTTGCGGAAGTGCTATTTTTGCAGCAGCTTTTCCTGACGTTGGTATTGGTTTGCTCGGTGTTTCCCTCGCCTTTGGACTAACAGTATTGACAATGGCTTTTGCGATTGGACACATATCCGGTTGTCATCTCAATCCCGCCGTTTCTATAGGTCTATGGGCCGGTGGTCGTTTTTCGGGAAACCAACTTCTTCCGTATATCGTTGCGCAGGTTTTAGGTGCTGTTGCTGCGGGGGGCGTACTCTATCTTATTGCCAGTGGAAAGGCCGGTTTTGATGTCTCTACTGGTTTTGCTTCAAATGGCTACGGTGAACATTCACCTGGGGGCTATTCTTTGCTTGCTGCTTTAGTCACCGAAATTGTGATGACCATGATGTTTCTCGTTGTCATTCTTGGCGCAACCGACAAACTAGCGCCCCAGGGGTTTGCCCCTATCCCTATTGGTCTTTGCCTGACCTTGATTCACTTAGTTAGTATTCCAATAACAAATACTTCTGTAAATCCAGCGCGTAGCACGGGTGTAGCCGTCTTCGTTGGCGGTTGGGCTATTGCTCAACTCTGGCTTTTTTGGTTGGCTCCAATTGTCGGTGGCCTACTTGGTGCGGCAATCTATCGTTTCATTGGAAGTGATGAAGACTAACTTCACGCTGTTGGTGAAAGAGTTGGATGGAGGATGGAGAGGTCCTCCTGGTGAGTAGCCCGAAGCGATTTCGGGCTTTTAATTTTGCTGGTAAGAACAACAAAATCTTTTTATGTGCCGGAGCAATTGGTCAATCAAGCAAAAGTATTTAATCGACACTCTCAGTATGAAATGCTAACCCCGGTAAACGGGAAAATAAGCCAGGATAAGTGCCTTTTTGGTCACTTTAAATTACTAATTTCAAAACATTTTCCAGGTTTCTTGTTTTTTATACCCGTCAGGTAAGCGATAGACTCCGAGCGGGCACTGAAAAGAGCACCCCTCAAGGGGGTACTAAAAAGAGCACCCCTTAAGGGGGTATTGAACTGAATGACAGGAAATCTTGAGTAAGGCACTAATATTTTTTCCTTACAAAAGTTAACTGTGATTTCGTTGCCTGATATTATTTGTAAGTAAATTCCATGTAAGGAGCAATAGAACAATGATCATCAGACGAATAACAAAACTGTCGGAAACCCTCTGCTTTTTGTTGGTGCTTAGTTTTTTCCTACCGTTTTGCAGCGTTATGTTTTCAGCAACAGAGGTTGTTGCTGCTGACCGTTATGTGAAACCCAGTGCTGAAGTTGTTATCAGGACGGGCGAAGGGAGGAAATATAAGGTTATCGCCATGGTAAAGGATGGTGCTACTGTTGAATTGCTTAAAGAAGGTGATTCTTATGCAATGGTACGTCTTGCAAATGGTAAAAAAGGTTGGATGTTGAAAAGGTTCCTGAGTGTTGATCCTCCACTTTCAACTGTTGTTGTGTCTCTCCGTACTGAAAATGAAAAAATGAAGCAAAAAGAAATTGAAGTCACTCAGAAATTCGAAGAACTTTCTGTGACCCTTATCCAGCTTGAGACTGACCTAAAATCAACCATTCTCGAAAGAGATCAGATCACCATTGATTACCAGAACCTGCAGCAGGATACCGCAAATGTGATTCAGATTAAAGAGGACATGCTGAAGGCAACGCAGGAAAATGAAGTGCTCGTAGAAGAAATGGCTACACTGAAAGAGGAAAATGAAGGCCTGCATAATGACAAATCAATCAATTGGTTCATGGCCGGCGGAGGCGTACTGCTTGTCGGAATGTTTATCGGGAGGCTGACCAGCAAGTCACGCAAGAGAAAATCGTCACTTATGTAAGGGGATTGAAAAACCCCTTTTTGACTTAGCCATCTGGAGCGTCGAACTGACTTTTTACGAGTTTATCACAGTTTATCAAGGTACACGTTTTTATCTATTTAATCCGGGATCTTGTCCTTTATCACTAGTTCCCATCCGAAAACCGTTCTTTTGGAGTCTACGCTACCTGCCCAATCTCATCGTTATGTTCATAATTTTATCCTCGGAGATAAGCGAGTCTAACGAGACTTCGATATCAAATATATACCTGCGGTAAAGTTTTTCGTATGCCTCTATCTTGAACAAAATTCCTGGTTTTCGGACGGAAACTATGTAGTTTTCAAATTGTGCTGGCTGCTTTTCGTTCCTGCTGCTTCTATTGCTTTGCGGCTCAAAAGACCGCCTGTTGTGTCGGGAGCATCGGTTCCCAGAATTAGGTTGACGAGCTTTTGTCTGTCATACTGTTCTGAGGGTGAAACCGGCAAGAGCCGATCATCCTTCCGTGAAACATGAACTACTCCGGCTTTCACAAGTACACCAACGGCATCTTCAATAATAAGAGGGGGGTAGTGAGGAATATTGCCGGCTAGATTCCGGGCAGTTACAGGTGCTCCAGCTGCAAAAGCAGTATAAAGATGATCCATGATGTCAAAGGCAGCCCCGAGTTTCACTGAGGGAGAGCCTGAGAAGGGTATAAGTTTGTAGGTCTTCTCATTCTGAAAGGCAAAGGCTACCTGAGCCCCGGTCAAGATAAATATCCAGCCCAGATACATCCAGACAAGAAACAGCGGCAGCGTGGCGAAAGAACCGTAAATTGCATTGTAATTTGAAACCCCCAGCTGGAGGGAAATGTAAACATTCTGCACCATGAACCAGATGAGAGCTGCTAGAGTGGCACCGACTGCTGCGGGAAAACTTTTCACTCTGGTATTTGGAAAAAAGATATACATCACGTAAAAGGTCAGAGCGATAAAAAAGATCGGTATCGGTTTGAGCAGGAGCGACTGCAGCCATTCAAGGGGGATAAGTTGGTCCATTTTCAAGGCCAGCACCGGGCTCTTCAGAAATGCGCTGGCGGCAAAAGTGATGTTGATGGAAAACGGTAAGAGGATCATCAGTGTCAGATAGTCGGCAATTTTCCTAAGAATCGACCTGGCGGCGGAGACTTTCCAGATGGCGTTCATCGCCGATTCAATATGACCGAGCATCAGCAGCACACTGAGCAGAATACCGATAACACCGATAGTGCCGAGGGTTGCAAAATTGGTTCTGTCGACATAGTCAAAAATCTTGTCGATGGCTGATCGAAGGTGGGCCGTGAGGTTAGTGCCTGTCTCTGGTGGCTGTGTGCCCCTTGGGGCAAGGCCGTCGACAGGATCTGTAACTTTATAGCTGTTGCTCTTCTCCAGGGTCTCAATATAGGTATACGCCGCTTTTCGCAGTTGGTTGCCACCACCGAGCTCTTTGACAACAGCAGTACTCATTGCCAGCATCGGGACAAGTGAGAGCAGGATAGTGTAGGTAAGGGCACTCGAACGTAAAGAGAGATTGCTGTTTTTGAATTCGGCTACTGTGATGAGAAGAACTCTCAGCAGAGAGTGCACAGCTGAGGTAACAGGAGAACAATCTGTAACCGGCCTGTCTGCCCATATTCTAAGTGATGGGCGCTCGGGAGAGTTTGAGGGTAGTGGGGTCGTCATGGTGGATTCAATCAATCAGTTTTGGATATTGAGCCATTTCTCCAGGATCTGAAAAACGATCTCCCTTTTGATCGGCTTGGTGATATAATCGTTCATACCCGCTTCAAGGCAGAGCTCCCGATCGCCTTTCATGGCATTGGCTGTCATGGCAACAATAGGAATGTCATTGAATCCTTTTTCTCGTATACAGCGGGTTGCTTCGTAACCATCCATTTCGGGCATCTGGATATCCATCAGGATGGCATCAAAATCATCCGGACTGTTGGTAAAGATTTCTAGCGCCTGCTTGCCATTAGGAGTTACCGTCACTTTGTAACCAGCCTTGCTCAGTATAATGGTGGCTAGTTTCTGGTTAACGGGATTGTCTTCAGCAAGTAGAATCCGTGTCGATTGCTTAATCTCTTCGCGTATTGAATATTGGGTAACAAGTTTCTTCTCTGCCGGTTTTTGCGTATTATCATTCCCGCTACCGAGGATTTTTGAAATGGTTTGAAGGAGGATTTTTCGACGGGATGGCTTAGTTAAAAAAGCTGTGAAGCCAACATCCTTACATTTTTGCGCAACCCTTTCAGTAGATGATGTGTAGGCAAGAAGCGGGAGGTCAGGGTTGGTAAGCTTTGAGGCACGAATACGGGTTGCAAGTTCGTAACCTGATAAAAGCGGCATTTGCAGGTCAAGGATAGCTGTTTGGAATGGTTTCTGCTCTTTTTCGGCAGCACTGAGAGTGGCGATGGTGGCGGTTTCGTCAAGAAGCGTTACCACTTCCATGCCCGCCTTCCCCAGAACTTCCCTGAGGATCTTGTTGTTGGCTTTGTTATCGTCAACGACCAGGACCTTAACATCCTTGAGGTCTTTGGCAACGAGGCGGTGAGTCTTATTCGATGCTGTTTTTCTCATCACCGACAAAAAATAGAAGGTGGTGCCTTCTCCCTCCTGAGACTCGGCCCAAACATGGCCATCCATCAGCCTGGCAATTTTCCTGCATATTGATAAGCCAAGACCTGTACCTCCGTATTTCCTGGTGGTAGTGCCATCGGCCTGTTTGAACGCTTCAAAAATCGACTCACACTTTTCTTTGGAGATCCCGATCCCTGTATCCCTGATTTTACACAGTATAGTAATGGTTTTTTCAGATTCCTCCTGAACCTCAATGCTCAGTTCAAGTTCCCCCTGCTCTGTAAATTTTGCGGCGTTGCCGAGCAGGTTGATAAGCACCTGGCGAAATCGTCCGGGATCTCCCTTAACGTTGGCCGGTAGATTGTCGTCGATACGGCAAAGCACCTCAATGGGTTTGCCGGCCACCCGTGGCCTGATGAGTTCGCAAACGTCATGGGCGGTAATTTCCGCATCAAAGTCAATGTATTCCAGGGTCAGCTGACCGGCTTCAACTTTGGAAAAATCGAGAATATCATTGATCAGTCCCAGTAATGCCTGTCCACTGCGTTTTATGGTTAATGCACTATCACGCTGTTCTTCGTCCAGATCAGTGGTAAGAAGTATGTCGGTAAAGCCGATGACTCCGTTCATCGGGGTGCGGATTTCATGGCTCATGGAGGCGAGGAATTCACTTTTGGCGGTGTTTGCGCTTTCAGCCACCATCTTTGCTTTGCGAAGCTCCTGTGTCTGTTTTTTAATTTCTGACTGCAGGGTTTTGGAATAGTTCTCCTGATGTTCCTGAATAGTTTTGTAACTGCGCTGGGTTTCCTCAAGCATCTCTTGATGCTTCGCTTCTAATACTTGAAATTTACGGTTGTACTGTTTTTTTTGAATAGTATTTTTTTTGCTGAGCTGTTCAATTTTTTTTTGGTCAAAATAACCGGTTACCGCAAGTCTGACCAGGTTGGAAATATCATCCGGTCGAGAGCTTTCGTAAAGGGCACACAAGACCAAGGTTGCTTGCAATAGCGGAATATAAAGTGCGAAGTACCTCTCGTTGATAAAATGTACCGGTACCCCTTTCTCAGCATGATTCGCAGCAGAAATTACCAGTTCTTCAACGATGACATTGGGAATTTCGGTAAGGTTGTTTTTGGGAAGCTGCAGTCCTTTATGGTTGACAGCGACAGCAGAAACCGAAGGAATCTCTTTCTGAAGACAGGCAAGTAACTCTTCTATCCGGTCATCATACGAGACCACTTCATTGAATAAACCGGTCATGGGAATATGCCTCTTAGTGCCTTACTCCAGATTTCCTGTCATTCTGTTCAGTACCCCCTTGAGGGGTGTTCTTTTCAATGCCGCTCGACGGTACTCTTTTTAGTACCCCCTCGGAGTCTGCCGCTTACCTGAGGGGTGTTAGGAATTAATAATAAAATTCAGCGCGAATTTACACTCGGCAAATCCCGGGAAGAGATTTTTCAAACCCTTTCAGGTAAGACACCGACGGATTCAGCCAAATTCGCTTATTGTCTGGCAAGTATCCCCCATTCCGGGCTGCTGCGGAATAATTGAATACAAAGTAGCCAAAGAACAGGTTGTTGATGACTTTACTGTTAACTATTTAATAAGACTGTTGAAGGAAACCGGGGGAAATGTATCGCAGGCTGCAGAAATCTCAGGTCTTACCAGGACCGCCCTGCAGAAAATTATGCGGCGGCGCAATATAACCGCGGCTGAATATCGCTCAAAAACTGAATAACTTGAACATCAACCACTATTCCATAAGGCACGCCTAACAAAAAAACTATTTGCGACGCCAGACTTCTGTGTTAGTTAATAAAAGATATTCTTCCTAACCCCGACAAACTGAAAAAGTTTGGGTATAAGAACCTTTTATATACAGAGAGGTGCACGGTAATGGCAACGACTGGGACAACGACTCGCCTGTGGTTGTTTTTCTATATTCCTGCAATAATTCTCCTTTCTGTTTTTCTGATTTACCGATCTTTGTCCATAGCACCAGAAGCTGCAGAGCCGGAGCCACTCAATCCCACCTGGTACACCCTGACAACTGCCCGCGGCAGCGAACTTCAGAACAAACCCATTGTGGGCAACTGCTTTATCTGCCACGCCTACTGGGTACCGATCCCCAAAAGTGAACAGACCAGTAAGCCACGATTTGCCCATGCTAATATTGTACTGAATCACGGCAAAAATGATCGATGCTATAACTGCCACATGGTGAGTGACAGGAATAAATATGTGGCGGCTGATGGTTCAGGCATAATCCCTCAACTTCCCGAAAAACTCTGTGCCCGCTGTCACGGCCTTATCTATAATGACTGGCAGGCCGGCACCCATGGAAAGTGGACCGGGATGTGGCAACCGGCCACAAACAATGATCGAACTACCTACACCTGTACTGAGTGCCATGATCCACACAACCCGGCCTTTAAATACAATATCATTGCTCCACCGCCTGTGTGGCCAGACAAATATATCCGTTCAAAATTTGAAGACAGCCACTCCGATCCTTTTTCAAATTTCTATATAGATGAAGAACCCAAGGAGATTTTTTGATGGTTGATTCAGACTATTTTAACTCTCTTCCCCCTTTCGAAGATGAGACGCAAACCGAATTATCACGAAGAGATTTTTTAGCAGGCTCGTCTATTGCCCTGACCTGTCTTGTGGCAACCGGTGCGGCATTATCTCCTCTGCTCGACGCCAAAGAAACACCCAGTGTCGATGAGCTCATACAGAAACATTATAAACAGCTTACTTTAGAAGACAAAAAGAGCATTTTTGCCAGGTTGGAAGCAGAAGTAAAATGAGACTACCATGTCGACTCAAAGATATCCGACCCACAACCGATGGACGGTGTGGAATATGCGTATATACTGAACGTCGGCAGATGTATCGGCTGTCGAAAATGTGTCTATGCCTGCATGAAAGAAAACAACACCTCCAGAGATCCACAAATCCAATATATCAGGGTACTGAAGTTAGAACAGGGGACCATTGATGTTGAAACCTCCTCACACGACTACCCTGAAAATGAAGCGGCAGACCCCGCCTACTATTATATGCCGGTCCAGTGCCATCAGTGTCGAAAACCGCCATGCATAAAGGTCTGTCCGGTAAAGGCCACCTGGATGGAAAAAGACGGGATCATCGTTGTCGATCATAACTGGTGTATCGGTTGTCGCTACTGTGAAGCTGCCTGCCCCTATCATGCCCGCAGGTTTAATTTTTCCAAACCGACGATTGCTGAAACTGACATCACCCCCCAGATGGGCTACCTGTCAAACAGGATCAGACCTTTGGGAACCATGGAGAAATGTACCTTCTGCCTCCACCGTACCAGGGTCGGGAAATATCCTGCCTGCCATGATGTCTGTCCAACAGGAGCCAGAAAATTCGGTAATCTGCGAGACCCCAAATCGGAGGTTCGAAAAATTCTGGAGCAGGAACGGGTGTATGTACTCAAGCAGGAAATCGGGACATTACCCAGATTTTACTACGTTTTTGCCAAGTAAATACTTGGCTATAGTTGGCTTTACAACATAAACCCTCATACAAGGTTGGCAATGTTTGGATTTCTAATACATGGCTTTAAGGCAACGATCCGGGGCAACCGTTACTACTGGTTATGGGTTACCGCACTCTCTGCTATCTCGTTTATCGGGCTGAACGCCTACGCGAAACAGCTTGCCTATGGACTGGGTACAACCGGAATGGGCGACGAAGTCTCCTGGGGCCTCTATATTGCCAACTTTGCCTTTCTCGTCGGGATGGCTGCAGCAGCGGTAATGGTGGTGATTCCAGCCTATATCTTCAAAGACAAAGAAATGCACAAGGTCGTTATTTTCAGCGAACTCTTTGCCGTTGCTGCGATGATCATGTGCCTGCTTTTTATTATCGTAGATATTGGCCGCCCCGATCGCCTCTGGCATATGCTTCCCGGGTATGGATATTTTAATTTCCCGGGTTCTCTTCTGACCTGGGATGTGATCGTCTTAAACGGCTACCTGATTCTCAACCTCTGGGTCTGTTTTTACGTTCTCTATAAAGCTTTCAAAGGTGAAGACCCAAAGTCGTATCTCTACATCCCGGTTGTCTTCCTGGCTATAGCCTGGGCACCTTCCATTCATACCATCACCGCATTCTTGTTCCAGGGCTTAGGGGGCAGACCGTTCTGGAACAGTGGCCTTATTGCTCCACGCTTTCTGGTTTCTGCCTTTGCGGCGGGCCCCGCCTTCATGGTACTTGTTTTTAAATATTTGAAAACAATAGATGTGATTAATTTTGATGAAAAGGTTATCGACAGAATCCGAGTCATCATCACCATTACCCTGCTCATTAATATTTTTCTTGCCGGCTCCGAACTTTTCGCAGAACTTTATTCAGACTCAGCGCATACCATCCATATCAGCCATCTCTTTGGCCTCCATGGCACGTCAGTCCTGGCACCATGGATATGGGGAGCACTCGGCCTCAATGCCTTGGCCGCACTGATCCTCCTTTCACCCCTTCGAAGAAACTCCTTTTTTCTCATCCTTGCCTGCATCATGATCGTCGCTGGCATCTGGGGGGAAAAAGGCCTCGGTTTTGTTATTCCAGGCTTTATTCCAACTCCACTGGGCGATTTTG
>WTAT01000502.1 GCA_013139415.1 Desulforhopalus sp. | reverse complement strand
GGCTCCTTCTCACTGAGCGCAGGCACCTTTTCAGGAGTCATGAAAAAGCCGCTTTCGATCTCTTCCTCCTGGAGGATCATCCCCCCATCATAGGTGCAGGAATAAACCCTGCCCCACACCAGGTTTGAACCGTCTTCATGGCAAAAGGTGAAATGGGAAATTAATGGAGTGTCCCGGATTCCAAGTTCTTCCTCAAGTTCACGCACGGCTGACTCGTCATAGCTTTCACCGGCCAGAACCACGCCACCGGCAGCAATGTCATAATAGTTGGGATAAATGTCTTTGTTCATGGTTCGTTTCTGGACAAAAAGCTCATCTTTACTGTTAAAGACCAGAATATAGGCCGCACGATGAGGGAGACCCCTGGCCCGCATTTCATGCCTGGGTGCACTACCTGTTTCATTATTGTCCTTATCAACGATCAGGATAATTTCATCTTGTGCCAACATATAAAGGAGGGACCTCAATGAAGTTTTTACTAAGAGAAAAAGCCACTGGGCCGGTTAAACCTGCTGCATAACTTCCAGCCCAATAGCTACGAATTGAAGGAAAAATTTACAGGGTGAATTCAGTTACCCAAAAATCATGCAGATTGCAGAAGCTGGTGGCATAGACCCTTGAGCCGGCGTCATTGGGCAGTTCAAAAGTTGAGATTGCTTCCTTGTCTTCGGGGTCAAATGTCATGGCACCGATAACAGTACCGTTTTCTGCAACAAGTGTGTGACGTACAATGTAATGAATTTCACTCATGGGATGCTTGGTGGCCACAGTTATGGTTTTACCAGCCTTTGTAACTTCCGGGGCATGGCTCCCCACTTTTGCTGCCCATTGGCCAGGATTGTCTGCAGTGTAAACAACACCTGCAGGAAATGAACCGGTGGATGCAAATGATCTTGATGCAGAACTAACTGCAACTCCTGCTGCCAGTGCCAGAGAAGCTTTCAGAAAATCACGTCTTTCATGCATAGTTATCCTCCTTTGTTTGAAGTTGTAACTCCTTTTGCACAATCTCTAATGGCAATAATTCTTAATAAATCATTAAAAAACAATCAAGCAGATATTCTAGCGGCAGTGGAAGAGCTTCTTGAGTAGTTACTACTTGGTAAGTGCCATAACATCGCTTACAAAAAAATGTGCCATAACATCGTGCACAGTAAATGTTCTTTGACAATCGAATAGCCATCAATTTCTTACTCATGAATACCCATTACTTTAGGAGGTGTTCATGGAAGAAGAAATTGAGTTATACCGTATTTTTGCTGTAGAGCGATTCAAAAATGGCGAGAGCCCAGAAACAATCTGTGCGTCACTCGGCAAGTCTAGAACTTGGCTGTATAAGTGGATCAGACGCTATCGTGAGCATGATGATTCATGGAACCAAAGTCACTCTCGCTGCCCTCATTCAATCCAACGTCGTACACCATCAGAGATTGAAGAAATCGTCAAGATGATTCGCCTTAATCTCTACAACCAAGATTTGTTCTGCGGTGCCCAGGCAATCCGGTGGGAATTGGAAGACCTCGGCATCAAATCGTTGCCATCAATTAGAACAATCAATCGGGTTTTAAGCCGAAATGGACTGACGCATCGCAGAACTGGCAAATATATAGTCAAAGGAACAGCATATCCTAATTTGCCATCGCTGTTCCCGAACCAGACTCACCAGGCTGATCTGGTTGGCCCATGCTATTTAAAGGGGCCAGTCCGGTTTTATAGCCTGAATGTCATTGATACAGCAACTGTCCGATGTGGCCTGAATCCAGACCCCTGTAAGTCTGGCCAAGCAATCTTAGACGGTTTCTGGGCTATCTGGAAACGCATGGGAATTCCCAATCATGTCCAAGTTGACAATGCCATGTCATTTTTCGGAAGCCCGACACATCCGCGCGGCATGGGCCCACTCATTCGGCTGTGTTTGCACAACGGGGTGGAACCGTGGTTTATTCCGGTGGCGGAGCCATGGAGAAACGGAATGATTGAAAGTTTCAATGACCGTTATCAGCAGATGTTCCTTGCCAAACAAGTAATGCTTTCGACAAGTGACCTGGAGGCGGGCTCACTGACATTTGAGCAACGCCATAACAGTAGGTATCGCTACAGCAAGATCGACGGCAAAACACCGATTAAAGCCCTTGCCGCTTCGACAACCAAGCTGCGATTCCCTGGAGACGTTGAACCTCCTCGCTACCGGCTGAAAAAGCCTACAACCGGTAAATATCACTTGGTGCGTCTTATTCGTAGCGATGAGAAGATCAACATCTTTGGAGAACTCTTCAGGGTTCCCCCGGAACTTATGTATGAATACGTGGTGGCTACTATCGATGTCAAAGATCAAAAACTACAACTCTTTCTGGGTAAATCCCAGGTAGAGGAATTCGATTACAAATTGCGATGAAAACAAAGAGTGTCCACGATGTTATGGCACATAAAAGTGTGCGCGATGTCGTGGCACTCAACATCTAATAACTATGAATGGCCGGGGAGTAGAATAATGAATTATGTTAGGCATCGGTTGGCGACAAGCTCACCTGCCAGCCAAGCCGGAACCGGCTGTGGCAGTTCGGACAGATCAGATATATTTCGGCTTTAACTGTACCAGGGATCATTTTGAATGACACATGAAAACCATCTTTATAGCCACACGCGGGACAGGTATAGATCTCTCCTTCAGGGCTTATGGTTTCTATGTTTTTATCAGACCCCATTTCCATGATGTTCTTGACAAGGCCTCTGTTAACTTGATTTATTCTGGCTGCTTTTGGCTGCCAGCTTTTTCAGGTACCTTTTCAGATACCGGTTAATTCTTACAAACCTGGTAGGGTTGACAATCTTGTCATCATAATGGATCTCGTAATGGACATGGGGGCCCGTGCTCCTGCCGCTGTTGCCGACCAGTCCGATGACCTGTCCCCTGGTAACCTGGTCATCTTTCTTGACCAGACTTTTCTGCAGGTGGGCAAACTTCGTCCTGAAGCCGTTGCCATGGTCAATCAAAACAAAATGACCGTCGCCCTTGTCATACCTCTGCCGTATAATTTTGCCGTCAGCAGTGGCTTTTACCTCAGTGCCCATTTGTCCCCTGATATCAACTCCCCGGTGATAGGCCCGTTTACCGTTTATCGGGTCAGAGCGCCATCCAAATCGTGAAGTTAGCACTCCCGGCACCGGCACACCAACGGGAACATTCTGTACGGTTGCCAGGTACT
>WTAT01000068.1 GCA_013139415.1 Desulforhopalus sp. | reverse complement strand
ACCAGAATTTCTGGATTCCATTGGTCGATAGTGCGTTGTGAGTACTATAGCCGCTCTTTCGACAGCAAATAGGGATAAAGATTTATTGATTAAAGATCTGGGACCCTATCATTATCTTCATACCATTCTTGAAGAAACACCGAATGGCGTCGTGGTGGTGGGGCCGGATCATGCGGTAATCCATGCCAACCCTGCGGCGTGCGGCTTTCTAGGGCTTCCTTGTGGCAAACTTGTTGGCGTGAGTTTCAGGGAGATTCTTGGAGAACATAATGGTGACCTCTTCCTCCTTATTCGGGATCACTTTGAACAGCGAGGCGGGGAAATCGGCGGGAAGATACGTCACGATGTAGAATTCACAAAAAATGGTGTCCGATCCATTCTGAGTGGCGTGGTTGTTTTTCCACCAGCCAACACAGATTATTATCTTGTTTATCTCATAGATATCACACAACAAAAAAATCTTGAAGGTGAGTTGAGACGTCGCAACGCCTTTTTCCATAACCTTATTGATAGTTCCGTTGATGGGATTATTGCCTCGGATATGAAGGGTAATATTATGCTCTTTAATCAAGAGGCACAGGCTCTGCTTGGTTATAACGAAGTGGATACAGAGACTCTCCATGTAACCCAGCTGTACAATGAGGGTGTGGCTTATGAATTGATCAAGAGGATGCGGAGTAGTCATTTTGGTGGCAAAGGGAAACTTTTACGCCACGAATTGATTGTAAAGCACAAAGATGGTCATGATATTCCGGTCAGTTTTTCGGGTGGGATTATTTATGACCGTGATCAGGAAATTGCTACTTGTGGCCTGTTCACAGATCTCAGGGCTATGCAACAGATCGAAGAAGACCTTGAGCAGAGCCACCAGATGCTGATGCAGTCGGAAAAAATGGCTGGCCTTGGACGTCTTGCGGCTGGCGTTGCCCATGAAATAAACAACCCTATGTCCGGGATCATGCTCTATGCCAATCTGGTTCAGGAGGATCTGGGGGCGGAGCATCCACTAACGAGTGACCTGCAGACGATTATACATGAAGCGGAAAGATGCAAGGTAATCGTAGCAGACCTGTTGGAATTCTCCCATCAGACCACCTATGAGATGGAGCTGGTCGACTTAAACGATGTCATCCAGAAAACACTTACCATACTGCAGCATCAGCCGCTTTTCCAGAATGTCGAAATTTCCCGGGAGCTGAATCCGGAGTTGCCACCCATCTACGGTAATGCAATTAGATTGAATCAGGTGATCATGAACATCGTAGTCAACGGTGTCCAGGCTATGGAAGGTCATGGCCGGTTGCGTATCACCAGCAGAACCAGGGCTAACCAGGATATTAACGAGATTACCATCCAGGACTCGGGACCCGGGATTGACAACAAACTTTTGGAAAAAATCTTCGATCCATTTTTTACAACGAAGGCAACGGGCGAAGGGACCGGGCTTGGCCTGTCGGTCTCCTATGCGATAGTCAAGGAACATAAAGGTTCAATCAGGGTAACTTCCACGCCTGAGTCGGGAACCACCTTCACCCTTAGGTTTCCGGTTGTCATGGAAACTTTGACTGGAGAGAACCATGGATAAGAACAGTATTTCCCCAGATGAACGGAGTGAAAAATTCCTCAGCAAACTGCAAACAAGAGATATCGATGTGCAGGCCTGCTACCAGTGCGGGCGCTGTTCTGCCGGATGTCCAATTGGCGACTTTTTCGATCTGAATGTTATGGAGGTCGTCCGGCTTGCTGCCTATGGCCAGGAGGAGCGGCTGCTACATAGCCATGCCATCTGGTTATGTGCAGCCTGTGAGACCTGTGCCACAAGATGCCCGAATGAGATTGAAATTGCCGGACTTATGGATGTCCTAAGAGAACTTGCCCTCAGAAAGGGGATAACGCCCGCCGAGCCGCGCATTCCGTTATTTCATCAATCATTTCTTGGATCAGTGGGCAGGTGGGGAAAGGCCTACGAGATAGGCATGATTGCTAATTACAAGATCAAATCCGGGGATCTGATGGGTGATATGAAACTTGGCATGAGCATGTTTTTAAAAGGCAAGCTCAAGCTGGTTCCCCATTCGATTGAGAATAAATCGGAAATCAAGGACATATTTTCCGGCAAGGGAAAGGAGTATGACAGATGAAACTCTCTTACTACCCTGGCTGCTCCCTTGAAGGGACAGCACTTGATTATGACCAGTCGGTACGGGAAATCTGCCGGAACCTTGGTATTGAGCTCGTCGATATTCCGGATTGGAACTGCTGTGGGGCATCGTCTGCTCATATGACAGACCATGAGGTAGGGATGCGTTTACCCATGCGTAACCTGCTGCTCGCAGCGGATTCCAATCACGATATCCTTGTTCCCTGTGCCGCCTGTTTTCAGAGGTTGAAAGCAGCGGACAAAGCACTACGAGAAAATTCGATTATCTGGGATGTGAAGGAATATGCACCATCTTACGAGATTATCCATATCAGCACCTTTTTGGCCAGACCGGAGATACTTGCCGCAATCAAAGAGAAGGTGGTCCATAACCTGGAAGAACTGGCCATAGCCTGTTATTACGGTTGCCTTTCACTGCGTAATCCGCGAGTGACCGATTCTCCAAACTGGGAGATGCCGGATACCTTGGAGCAGATCGTGGCCGCCATTGGTGCTAAACCTGTTGCCTGGTCCCATCGCACCGAATGCTGCTCGGGGAGTCTCACCATGGCTCGGCCTGATATCGCAGAAAAACTGGTGGGCGATATTGTGACTGCCGCCAGAAGAGCAGGTGCCAGTGCAATGGTGACAGACTGTCCAATGTGTCAGGCCAATGTCGAAAGTCGCCAGTCTCCTCAGTTATCAGATGGGGGAGACGGCTTACCCGTTTTTTTTGCAACTGAGCTGATCGCTGCGGCTCTCAGCGGTACGTATCCCACCAAGCAGCAGAAGGTGCACCTGGTCTCTCCGGTTGCCCTTACACGTGTAATAGATGGTGCATCAATCAGCAAGGAGGGTTCGGCATGACAGGAAACCTCAACAGTTTTTCAGGTAGTACAAAAAATCCAACCGGTGCAGTGATGGTTATCGGTGGCGGTATCAGCGGGATGCAGTCGGCGCTTGATCTTGCCAATGCCGGAATCAAGGTCTATCTGGTGGAAAGTTCTCCTGCAATCGGCGGCAAGATGGCGCAGCTGGATAAGACCTTTCCCACCAACGATTGCTCCATGTGTATCGTCTCACCTAAACTGGTCGAGGTGGGGCGCCATAAAAATATCGACCTCTTTACCCATAGTGAGGTGAAAGACCTCTCAGGCGATGCCGGTAGCTTTACGGCAACAATCGCCAGCCATGCCCGCTATGTCGATGTTGGTGCCTGCACCGGATGTGGGCTCTGTGAATTTGTCTGTCCGGTCACTCAGCTGTCCTACTTCCCTGAATTACCAGCGGAAGGAGAGAAAAAGAGTCGGGCAAGGGCCAAGGAGAAAAGAGTCATCAAAGGACCGGGCTTACCACAACCCACTTCGTCGAACAAATGGACCTTTAGCGTCGATGAAGAGGCCTGTGGTAAGTGTGGTTTATGCCACCGTGCTTGTCTGCACGGGGCGGTCAGCTGGGAGAAAAAGCAGAAGGCCGTCATAGACCAGGAAAAGTGTACTGGTTGCGGGGCCTGCCTGGTGGCCTGTCCTGAAAAGTTTTTGGCAATCAAGGTCGATGATGCGCCTGAGCTGGAAAAAAGCATCGGCGCCGCTGTTTATGCCAGGTCAGAAGTACTTACTAAAGAGTTTACTGGGGCAGAACCAGATGGGCCGGGACAAGCCGATTGTATCCGCTGTGGTCTCTGCGCCATCACCTGTGAAAAGGTAATGAATATCGGTGCCCTGAAAATGGTGGAAGAGGGCATCGAGTCTGGTGTTGACATCTGTCAGGTCTGTGGGGCCTGTGTGTCAGTCTGTCCGGTGAACTATCTGACAATAGATCAGGTTACCAACAGGACACCACGGCCACTTCTCAATAGTTTTAACGAAGGGCTGAACGGCCGAAAACCGGTTAATATCCATTATCCCCAGGCTGTTCCGAGGGTTCCGGTCATCGATGAAGCAAGCTGCGTCCAACTTAATAGCGGGGCCTGTGGAACCTGTGCAACCATTTGCGGCGTTGGGGCCATCCACTATGACCATAGAGAGACCGATACCGAGATAAACATCGGCTCGGTCATCTTCTCTCCGGGGATTGAGGTGTTTGACGCCAGGCTTCGGGGTGAATTTGGCTATGGCTCGTATAAAAATGTGGTAACCAGTATTGAGTTTGAGCGGCTTCTTTCCGCTTCGGGTCCAACCTCTGGAACGGTTGCACGCCCAGGGGATAATAAACATCCAAAGAAAATCGCCTGGATCCAGTGTGTCGGATCCCGGGATCACTCCTGTGACCGTGATTACTGCTCCTCGGTCTGTTGTATGTATGCGACCAAAGAGGCTTTTATTGCAAGAGAACATGATTCCTCTATCGAGCCGACCATCTTCTATATAGATATGCGTTCTTTCGGTAAGAATTTTGATGAGTATGTGACCAGGGCTAAAGAGCATGATGTTCGATTTGTGCGGGCCATGGTCAGCAGGATCTTTGAGGATCCCCTCACTGGTGATCTCGAACTGCGCTATGTCGATGAATCCGGTAAGAGACAGACTGAACAGTTCGATATGGTAGTGCTCTCTGTTGGTATTCAGGTTCCGCAGCCGACCAAGGATCTGGCCGGCAAACTTGATATAGAGCTTGACCGCTATGGCTTTGCGGTGACCGACTGTTACCAGCCCCTGGCAACGTCCCGACCGGGCATCTTTGTCAGCGGAGCAGTTAACGGGCCAAAAGATATTCCGGAAACGGTCTGTGAGGCATCGGCTGCAGCGGAAGCGGCTTCTGCAAGTCTTGCCGAGGCGCGTGGGAGTTTGATTATCAGCGAAGCGCTTCCCCCGGAACGGACACCAGGACCGGATGACGAGCTTCGGATAGGCGTTTTTATCTGCCATTGCGGTACTAACATTGCCTCAGTGGTGGACGTAGATGCGGTGACGGAATACGCAAAGACGCTGCCCGGTGTAGTGTACGCGGAGCATCCCCTCTATACCTGTTCCCAGGATTCCCAGGAACGAATGCGGGAAATCATTGAGGAAAATCAGTTGAACAGGGTGGTCACCTCCGCCTGCTCACCGACTACCCACGAACCTCTTTTTCAATCAACGTTGCAGCAGGCAGGTCTTAATAAATACTTTTTTGATATGGCCAATATCCGCGATCAATGCAGCTGGGTACACCCCAACGATCCGGAGCTTGCTACAGAAAAAGCTAAAAGATTGACCCGCATGGCGGTTGCCAATGCCACCGCCGGAGAACCTCTCGAGGAGCTTGAGTTTGAAGTAGATTCCCGTCTGCTTGTCGTCGGGGGTGGGGTTGCCGGAATGACTGCCGCGGTGGAAGCTGCTCGTCAGGGTTTTGGTGTCTACCTGATCGAGCGAGATCCGCAACTGGGTGGGCAGCTTCTGAACCTCCAGCGGGGCCCTGATGGTCGGAAATTTAACGATTTTCTCGAGACCTTAAGAGAAAAAATAACTGCTGATGACAGAATCCGGGTTTTTACCAGCAGCGAGGTGGTGGAGCAGTCCGGCTTTGTTGGCTCCTTTGAGACAGATATTGTCATGCCCTCCGGGGCCACACGAACACTTAAGCACGGGGCGATCCTTGTTGCCACCGGAGCTGAGGAAAACAGGCCGGAAATTCATGGTTTGGGAACACTGGATACGGTGATGACTCAGACCGATTTTGAAGCGGCTCTTGAAAACGGAAAGGCTGCAGACTGGCAGCATTCCCGCGTGGTCATGCTGCAGTGTGCCGGCTCACGTGATGAGGAGCATCTGCCTTATTGTTCCCGGGTCTGTTGCAATCATGCGATAAAGAACGGATCGCGCTTCAAAGAAATGTTTCCCGAGGCGCGAGTCGATGTGCTTTACCGTGACATGCGCTGTTACGGGCTGGCAGAACTCGACTATCGGGTGGCCCGCCAGGCGGGAATAAACTTTATCCGCTTTGATCCCGAGGTAAATCCTCCCGAGATAAACACTGAAGAGGCAGGGATTGAAATCACTATAACAGATCCGTCAATTCGCTTGCCGGTACGTCTGCATCCTGATCTGCTGGTTCTTTCCACCGGCATGAAACCTCGGGATACTGAGGAACTCGCCTCAATGTTGCGGGTGCCAAGAAATGATAGTGGTTTTTTTATTGAGGCGCATGCCAAGCTGCGGCCGGTCGATCTGCCGAGCGAAGGGCTGTTCATGGCCGGTACTGCCCACGGACCGAAAAGCAGCAGTGAGACCATTGCTCAGGCCCAGGCGGCGGTGGCCAGGGTCGCGACTTTGCTTTCGAAACATAGCTTAAAGATGTCCGGGGTCGTCTCCACAGTGGATCCGACAAACTGCGCGGTCTGTCTGACCTGTGTGCGGGCATGTCCGTATGGGGTGCCGTTCATCAATGACCAGCATTCAGCAGAGATTAATCCGGCACTTTGTCAGGGCTGCGGCATCTGTGTGGCCGAGTGCCCTGCCAAGACCATTACCATTGGCCGTTTTGATGACAGGAATATAGAAGCGAAAATTGAATCGTACGGTGCGCATTAGTACCTTACAGATTCTGTTCTTGTTTTTCTTGCAAGAAAATAATCTGTCTCCAAGGTACATTTTGCCAATTTTTCGTCATTCCCGCGAAGGCGGGAATCTAGTCATTTCAACATATTCTGGATTCCCGCCTCCGCGGGAATGACGGAGCAGATGACTTTTTACGAGATTATCACTCTTCAGGAGGAATATAAAACTATGTCTGACTTTTCACCCAGTGTCATTGTTTTTGCCTGCCGCCACTGAGCGTACTCTGCCGCGGACCTGGCAGGTTCGGAGAGAAGATCGTATCCCCCGGCAATCAGTATCGTTATGCTGCCCTGTACCGGACGGATTGATGAGTCGCTGTTGCTCAAGGCATTTGAAAATGGTGCGGATGGTGTGATGGTGATCGGTTGCCTGGAAGGCGATTGTCACTATATAAATGGAAACATTCGTGCTCGGGCACGGGTTGAGAGGGTGTATGCAATTCTTGAGCGAATCAAGATCGGACCCAACCGTATCAGGATGTACAATTTGAGCGCAGGAGAAGGCTCGAAATTCGCAGAGTTTGCCAATGAGTTTGTAGAACAAATTCGGGAAATAGGGCCAAGTCCCATCAATCTGGTTCGGGCCGGCAATAAGGTAGTAACAGAGAAGGAGGCAACATGATTACAGGAACACCGAAACCCATCGAAGAGATCATGGAGATGCTTGAGCCATATGACAACATCGTCCTGGCCGGTTGTCATGGTTGTGTGACTGTTTGTCGTGTTGGTGGGGAAAAGGAGGTGCAGGTACTGGCTTCGACTCTTCGGCTGGCAAGAGAAGCAGCTGGCAGGAAAATCAGTATTCGGGAGGTGAGCCTTGAGCGCCAGTGTGACCCTGAGTATGTTGAGCAGATGCGTCCCTATGTTGGAGATTACCAGGCGGTTTTATCCATTGCCTGCGGGGCAGGGATTCAGTTCCTGGCGGAAAAATTCACCACCACGCCGCTCCTGCCTGGTATTAATACAGGCTTTTTGGGGGTCACCGAGCGCCAGGGTGAGTGGTCCGAGAGATGTCAGGGCTGTGGGGATTGCGTTTTGCATCTGACCGGCGGCATCTGCCCCGTCACCCGTTGTGCCAAATCGCTTTTTCACGGACCCTGCGGTGGTTCCGTACAGGGTATTTGTGAGGTGGATAAAGAGGTTAAATGTGGCTGGCAGCTCATTATTGACCGGTTAGTAGCTCTAGATCAAATGGAAAACTACGGCAAGCTGAAGCCTTATAAGGGGTGGAATTCCTCAAGAGATGGCGGTCCACGCCGAATTATCAGGGAGGACATGATCTAATGAAATCGGCAAGCAATCTGGAAAAGGTACTGGAGGCAGGACACTTTTCAGTTACAGCAGAGTGCGGTCCTCCCCGTGGTGCCGATCCGGACATCGTTCGGAAAAAGGCGGCATTTGTAAAAGGCAATGTTGATGCCTGCAATGTTACTGATAATCAGACATCCGTCGTCCGTATGAGTTCTCTCGCCGGCTGCCTGTTGATTAAAGAGGAGGGCATCGAGCCATTGATACAGATGGTGGTTCGGGACCGCAACCGTATCGCCCTGCAGTCCGACCTGCTCGGTGCCTCGGCCATGGGGGTACACAATCTGCTCTGTCTCTCCGGTGATCACCAGAAATTTGGTGATGATCCCCAGGCAAAAAATGTTTTCGATATCGACTCAATGCAGCTGATCCATCTGGCGAAAACCATGCGGGACGAAGGAATTTTCCCTTCCGGTGATAAACTCCAGGGAGCACCGAAGTTTTATATCGGCTGCGCTGTTAACCCCTTTGCTGATCCTTTTGAGATTAGGGTGCCGCGGCTGAGGTTGAAGGTGGAAGCCGGTGCCGATTTTGTCCAGACCCAGTGCATCTATAATATGGACAAATTCAAAAAATATATGGAGCTGACCAAAAAAGAGGGCTTGCACGAAAAGGTAAAAATTCTGGCCGGGGTCACCCCCTTAAAATCTGCCGGAATGGCAAAATTTATGCGCCGCATGGTTGCCGGAATGGATATTCCTGATGAAGTGATCGACCGTATGGCAGCAGAGCCGAAGGACAAACAGGCTGCAAAAGGTATTGAGATTTGTATTGAACAGATCCAGGAAATCAAGGAAATGGAAGGGATTGCCGGTGCACATGTGATGGCCATTGAGTGGGAGGAAAAGCTCGAGGAAATCATTGGTGGCGCCGGACTATTGCCCCGACCTGTGGTAGAGTAAGAAGGAGAGAAAATTCATTTAGCATTTATAACGGAGGAAAGAAATGGCTGAGAAAAAAAAGATCCTGCTGGTGGATGATGATCCTGATTTTGTTGAAGCTGTAAAAGTTATCGTGGAAAGTGGTGGCTATGATGTGAGGGTGGCCTATGATGGCAAGGAAGGGCTCGAAGCGGTTGCAGAAGAAAAACCCGACCTCATTGTATTAGATGTGATGATGCCGGTTATGAATGGGCATGAGGCATGTGTCCAGTTGAAAGGCAACGAAGAAACCGCCAAGATTCCGATTATTTTGCTTACTGCCGTCGCTGACCGGGTAACAACCAGTACCTATACCCATCGCGATATGTTGGAAAGTGAAGCAGAAGATTATATGCCGAAACCGGTAGAACCGGCCGAACTGCTAGAATTGATTAAAAGCTGGTTGAAGTAGATAGTTTCGATCCTGAAACGGCCCTTTTGTCCTAACTCTTCGTTGTTCTCAAAATTTAATCCTCGGAGGTAAGCGTAGACTCCGATATCACTTATATGCCTGTGGTTAAATTTATCGAACGCCTCTATTTAGGACAAAACGCCTCGTTTCAGGACGCAAACTAGGAGCTTGTCCGAGAATAGGCATTTTGTTCAAAATCGAGAAATTTTTAAAAAATAAGCACAGCCATATGTGTGATATTGCGAGCATTATTTTTTTGGGATTCCGAAGAGTTTGGGCAGGTAAGCGTAGACTCCGAAAGGGCATTCTCGGACAAGCTCCTAGCCACATCCACCTCTGGACAGAATGCTACATAGCCATCATCTTCCCTTTCAATAATGGCGGTTAGTTTTCTATTCATAGTTAACCTTTCTTTATCTAATTCGTTATATTAAACGCCCGAGGTTTATTATCAGGTCAGTTGCGTAACCTCTTTCAAAAACAATATAAAACAGCCTATTATGCTGGTGTTGTCAGAGGCTCAATATCTGCAAGATCTACAGTTTGTTTGGCCTGCCATAAATCATAGCTGTCCTGCATGAGAAGCCAACTTTCAGGACTGCGACCCAGGCATTTAGATAAACGCAAGGCCATTCCCGGACTGATTGCGCTCTTACCTTTGACAATCCGTGAAAAGGTTGAAGGTGAAACCTTAAGACGCAGGGCAACACTTCTGGGAGATACCCCCAATGGTTCCAGATAAACTTCTTTTATGTATTCCCCAGGATGGGGAGGGTTGTACATAGCCATTAGTGATAATCCTCATAATCTACAATGTAGGCATTACCATCTGTAAACTCAAAGACGATACGCCAGTTCTTGTTTACATCAATCGCCCATAGACTTTGGCGATCACCTTTTAAACGGTGGAGCCGCCACCCCGGAGTATTCATATCTTCTATACAAGTGGCACCGGTGAAATCCCGGTTTGCGTGCCTGTTTTGTCACTCCGCAACATCCCTCTTTATAAAAAGCAAAACCAGTGCCAGTGCACAAACGATAGTACCACCGGTGGTAATTTACCACCGGTGGTAGTGACCTTCTTTTTTTTCTCTCTTTTTTTATCTACCCTTTCCTCTATCACGTTTCGTTTTAGTGACTTAGAAATTTGTTTTCTTTTTCAAATTTCGTGAAGGAACTTATCCCACTCCAGAGCATGTGGACTGAAAATAGCCCGCGACGCTTCTGGGCGGGATCCATAAAACTAACACCCCACAAGGGGGTATAAGTGCCTCGAAGGTCTCTCTACGTTCGCTATCTGGAGGTTACTTTAAGTTCCTAATTTCAAAACACTCTCCAGATTTCTTGTTTTTATACCCCTCAAGGGGGTACTAAAAAGAGCACCCCTCAAGGGGGTATTGAACTGAATGACAGGATTTCAGGAGTAAGGCACTAAGGGGAAAGTCAGGATGTCCACAGCTGCAACAATCACCATGCTCGAAGAGCGTCTCGCTCTCTATCTCGCCGCAGAAAAACAAGTGCTCGAAGCGAACCAGCGGGTGGAGACGCCCGACGGGATGAGCTACGATCGCGGCAGCATCTCCCAGCTCCGCCATGAAATAAAATCAATCCGAAATGAACTGGCATATCTGAAGGACCCATCCAGTTTCGGAGCCCAGACCTTTATCTTTGGTGGGAGGCGCTAATGGCACAACCAGCAAAAAACCTTTCCCGCAAAATTTACGACAGCTACACCGCCCTGGTCGGGGTGCCCTTTCCCTGCTCGCCCCTGCCAGGGCCGCAGGTTTTGTCTATGGCCGCAATATGTACCGCTCCTTTGCCGCCGGTTCCACCCTGGATATGGACCAGAACTTTCGGCCCCGCCTACGTTCCGGTGATGCCGATGTAAAAAAAGCCTATAAGCTGGTGGCCGCCAGATGCCGGGACCAGGCCGAGAATAACTCGCTGATCTCCGGGGCCATCGACCGGGTGTGCAATAATGTGGTCCGCTCTGGGATCTATCCAAAGTTCAAGTTCCGAACCGCGGCCGGCAAGCTCGACCGCGAGGCCAATACCAAATGGCGTCAAGGGTTTATGCGCTGGTCGAGGTACTGCGATATCACCGGCCATGGCATCTACGGTGGCCTGCAGAAACTTGGCCTCCGTCATATGTGGACCGACGGTCAGTATCTGATCCACCGGGTCTATGACACCTCCCGGCCCGGCATCTGCCTCCTCCGGCTGGAGCTGTTGGAGTTTGATCAGCTGGACGCCATGGTGGATGGCTGGCTGGCAAACGGCAGCGTAGCCAGAAAAGGTGTCTTGACAATGGGGTCCACTTCACTATCTGTGTTATTGATCCTTCGACAGTCGGACTCTGCAGCGGTCAAAAAGACAAACATAAAAACCTGATTTATGCCGGCCACCGGGTAAAAGACGCCGAAGGAAGAACCGGCACAGTTGTTTTTTTAAACGGTGCTTTCAGGGTCGATTTCTACGATGGAAAATACCTCAAGTTCAACTCATCTCTACTCTTCAGCGATGGCCATGCCCCAGGGCTTTTTGAGGTAGTCGACGATTGTCCATAATAAAATATGGACAAACTAAACAAGAAAAGGGTTTGCAAGAAACTCTCGCAAACCCTTCTTGGCATTGGTGCCCTCGGCGCGAATCGAACGCGCGACACCAGGATTAGGAATCCTGTGCTCTATCCCCTGAGCTACGAGGGCTGTTGGAACAATTTAAATCAGGCGGAATAATACTCAAGTTCTAGCAAAGCGCAATCTTTTTTCAGTGCCCTACAGAGAGAATTGGAGTCTGGATTGTTTTTTGTCGTTTTCAAGCCTGTTAAGAGACCTCACCGTCAGCAAACAGCGATTCACCGTCAGCAATCATTTGTCCGGAATAGGCGGCCTCAGTAATATTACTGTTAATCACGCAGTTTCTACCGATCTTCTGGTTGGGGGGCACCTTTGCACCCTTGCCGATCAGAGTGATCCCTGTATACAGGTGGCTTGGTTTGAGCAGATTGGCCACCTTATAATTTTCACCGAAACCTACAATTGCATTCGCTCCTACCTGAACCCTTTTATCAAGAATGGCCAGATCTACAATCGCCCCTTTTTTGATAATGCAGTCTTCGAACAGAATCGAATCTTTGACAATTGCGCCTTCTTCAACCACCACCCCCGGTGACAGCACCGAGTTTATCACCGAGCCCTGGATATTGCTGCCGGCGGAGATCATGCAGTTTTTAAGTTGACAGGCTGCCCCGAAGCGCGCCGGAGCACGGTCGGCAATCTGCCCTTCCGTTTCGATATTGGTACGGATTTGCCACCTTTGTGGGGAGATGCCACTCTCTTTCTTCAAGACATCCATATTGGCTTCCCAGTAGGATTGAATCGTTCCGACATCGCGCCAATATCCATAAAACGGATAGGCAAAGACATTGTCCTCAGCAATCGCCCGGGGCAGGATATGCATGCCGAAATCAATTTCCGCTTTGTCACGGATAAGCGTGTCGAGGAGATATTTGTAGTCAAAGACATAGATACCCATAGAGGCAAGATTGGTCCGGGGCACCTTCGGTTTTTCTTCCCATTCAATTATCCTGTCGTTTTTGTCAACGATCCCGGCACCGAACTGGTAAATTTCACTTTTCGGTACGACCATCATGCCGACAGTCACATCTGCATCTTTTGACCGGTGATATTCGATCATGGCATCAAAATCCATATGATAGATATGATCGCCGGAAAGAATAACCACCTCCTCGGCCGGTGTTGACTGCAGAAAATCTATATTCCTGCGAACTGCATCGGCTGTACCTTGATACCAGTCTGACTCCTTTTCCCCGGTACGAGGAGGCAGAATTGTCACCCCTCTGCTTCTTCCGGTAAAATCCCAGGCTTCACCCATCCCCAGGTGATTCATCAATGAGAGAGGCTTGTACTGGGTCAGCACTCCCACCTTTTTCAGCCCGGAGTTCATAACGTTACTGAGGCTGAAATCAATAATTCGATAAATACCCCCAAAAGGTACGGCAGGCTTGGCACGTTTCTGCACAAGGATGTTCAAGCGGCTGCCAACGCCACCTGCAAGAATGAGCACCAATGCTTCTTTTGCTCTTTTCATCGCAGCACCTCCCCTGCTTTCAAGCTAACAGGCCAATTTCTGTGAGGAATCTGGGGATAGATCGTTGCTCCTTCCCCTATGAAGGTCTTATCGGGAATCTTATTGTTCCAGCCAATCATCGTAACCGGTGTCTTGTCATCACATTCCTCAGGCCCAATAACAACATTCCTGCCGAAGTTATTGTTCACATCAGATACGACCTTGTTTAATCTGCAGTTCTGACCAATGATATTGATGAAAAAAATCACCGAATTCTCAACCACTGCTCCACTTTTAACATGTACACCTGGGAAGAGAATCGAATTTTTCACCGTTCCGCCTATCTTGCAACCGTTGTATACCAGGCTGTTGTGCACAACAGCCTGGTCACCCATCAGAGCCGGTTCATTATCCCGTATGTGCCGATGTTCAAGGTTGGTTCGAAACAGCCATTTTTCCAAATCGATGAGAGGCTCGGGGCCGAGCAAGTCCATATTCGATTGCCAGTATTCATTGATTGTCCGGGTATAGCCCCAGTAACCGCAGAATTTATACCCATACACTTTGAAGTTCTGTTCAATCAGCATGGGGATGATGTCTTTGCCAAAATTATAAGAGTCACTCTCCTGGTTTTTTTCCAGGAAGTGATAGAGTACCTCCGGCTTGAAACAAAGTACCGTCATCGAGGCCCAGTCCGATTCTGGACTAGTGGGTTTTTCCCAATATTTAACTATCCTGCCACCGCGCGAACCATCCTCATCATCCAGGCGAGCGATCCCAAACCGGTTTGCATCCGCTTTAGGAACTCTGGTGAATGCCACTGTCAGGTCCGCGTCCTTTTCAGTGTGATAGTCGATCAAGTCCTGATAATCCATTTTATAGATATGATCTCCGGACAGTATCAGGACCTCTTCAGGACAGTGGTATTTGACAAAGTCGAGGTTCTTGTAAATGGCATCAGCCGGGCCTCTGTAACATTCATTAGCCTCAGAACCAAGAAAAGGAGGCAGGATGGATACATGACGATAGCGTCCAACCATGTCCCAGGCGGCGCCTGTGCCAATGTGATTAATGAGAGAGTAGCTATGATACTGACTGAGGAGAGCAACCTGCTCGATCCCCGAGTTCAACAAGTTGCTGAGAGAAAAATCAATAACCCGTCCGAAACCACCGAACGGGACTGCGGATTTAGGACGGTAATACGTGAGGACGTTTAACTCATCGACGCGACTACCCGCCAAGATCATTGCCAGCGTTGAAGGTTTCAGCATAGGACACCTCAAGAGAAGAAGACCAACACAAAAAAAGCGGAAAAATTCAGAAATCCCTAAACATTCTCGCCCGTGAACCTTCTCTTAAGGTAAAAGAAAGCAGGCCCATTCGCAACCCCGGAGAGAAAAATCCTGCAAAAAAATATTAGTGACTTAGAAATATCTACCCCCGGTAAACAGGAAAGTCAACCGGGACTCTTTTCAGGAGTAAGGCGCTAAATTGTTTTCAAAAAAAATTTTTTGATTACATATGAAACTCAGCTGCTTTTTTGTCATTCCCGCGTAGGCGGGAGATAAGCGCAGACTTCGATCCAGTGATCCTGCTAGTAACTGGATCCCCGCCTGCGCGGGGATGACAACCCTGCTGGATTTCATTCCTCTTATGTTATCAACACATTATGTCTACGCCCACAGAATTGGCTGAGTTTCATAGGTAATCAGGAAAAATTTAGTGAAGGTACTTATTTCGCGTTTATCGGAGTTAGATATGGCGCATAATGAAACGCTTCAAGGTATCAGAAGAAAAATTTTTATCACCCAGATTAAGATTTTTCAGAGGCACTTCCGCCCTTGCGGCTCCTTTGTGCCCACCAGCAGACCCAAGAGAACCAAAAATTCTGTCAGCCAACTTGCCGGCACTTTTTCGATAACCGTCACATCGGAAGATAACGACCAGTTTTTCACCATGAATACCAGAAACGAACACCCAATCGATTTCCCCGACATGATTAAGAAAATCGGCGACAATCACCAGGACGTCCGGACTTCTTACCCGGCCTAGATGAGAATAATAACGTCCCTTGGAGTATTTCAATTCGGCCAGGGCAATGGAAAAATATTTAAGTTCCGACTTTCGCAGATCAGTAAGCTCGAACTTGCGGACCAAATCCCTGTTGGCAATATTGAAGAGATACCGAAAAGAGATACCGTCGGCCAGGACCGATTTCTGCTCAAAATTCTGGGTGTCAACCTTTATGCCATAAAACAGTGCGGTGGCCAGGGCAACTGAGGGCTTCATTCCAGCTGCCCGCAAATACTCAACAGCCATTGTAGCAGTAGCTCCGTATTCTGGTCGGATATCGATAAATTCGCAGTCGAAATTCCCACCGATCGGGTGGTGGTCTATGATTGCATGAACTTTTATTTTTTCAAAACAAGGTAAGTGATTGGGTTGGGAATCAACCATTACCCTTTTGCTGTAATGATCAACCTTAACATCCTTGAGTCGTTCTATAGGGATTCTCAACCTCTTGACCATAGCCACGTTGTTGAGGCGACGGATTTCATTGGGATGAGTGATGGTGACACTTTTTACTTTGTAGCGGAGGAGCCTTTTGACAGCCATAGCGGTGGCCAATGCATCGGGATCGGCGTTAATGATAACCAGGACTTCGTCATTCTTTTCAAAAACACTCCAGAAAGCGTGTAAACGATCCTTTGCGGTATTCTTATAGGTCTGTTTACATGGAAGTGGTTCACTTTTTTTTCGTTTTTGAGCCATATACGCTAACAGTGACTAAACTTGGTACAAGAACTTTGCTATTAGGGCAATAGGGCTGCCCGAGCGGGTAGCTTCTCAATTGACTAACGCAGCACAGTCCATGTTGCAATCGCCTTCCCCCGACTTGGTCTGCTTTTCTCATCAGAACGCGAAGGGAAGTCACCGATTACACCCAAAAGCCAGCCATCTCCTGTTTTAAAAATTCCTGTTCAACTTCCCGGCAAAAACATGAACAGAACAGTTCGGCGCTACCAAACGACTAATATTCTTACTACTTCCGGGCCGTGGTAACACCATGACAATTTGCGACTATACCACACTGATCAAGGGAATTGCAAGGATCTGGTATTTTCCCTCACACGGGCAAACGCCGTTCTTGACGCACGGAAATGATAATGTTACCTACATCTGGACGATCTACTCTTTTGAAAGAATCCCTTTACGCTGAGAACATTAACCATGGAAAGAATATTAGCCATTGGAGCGGGTGGCGGCATTGGAGCAATTGCCAGATATGCAGTCGCGGTCTGTGCTGAAAAGATGACCCCCGTCAACTTTCCGCTCGGAACCCTTATGGCCAACCTTCTCGGCTGTCTGTTGATCGGTTTTTTCTGGAGCTATTTCGAACGAAATCATATCAGTCATGAATTCAGACTATTTCTCTTTACAGGGTTCCTGGGCGGATTCACCACTTTTTCTACCTATGCAAGAGAAACCGAGCAATTTTTTAAGGCAGGCGAGCCACTGCACGCCATCTCCTATTTATTGTTGAGCAATATCCTGGGAATTGCCATGGTTGCCCTGGGATTCATAGTCTGCCACCGCATTATTCGTTAGTTGGGGTTTTTACGTGAATCTGCTTAACCGCTATCTCCTTAGCCAGTTCTTAAAATATTTTTTCACCGTCAACGCGGGATTTTGTGCTATCTACCTGCTCGTCGATTTTTTTGAAAAAATCGACAATTTCACCAATGCCGGCAAGCCAATGTCCCTGGCTATTGAATACTTTCTTCTTACCATTCCCTTTGTGGTCGATCAGCTTGGTCCTGTGATTATCCTGCTCTCCGGCGTTATTGCCCTTGGTATTCTGAATCATACCAATGAACTCACCGCGCTGAAGGCTGGCGGCGTTCCTCTTAGGCTTATCATAAAACCTTTACTCTTTGGGGCAGTGCTTTTTACCATGCTGTTTGTCGCCGCCGCCCAGTGGTTATTGCCTGCAACCATTGCCCGAACCAACAACATCTGGTTCGAACAGATCAAAGGGAAGGTGCCTTTAGGGATTATGCGCAACAACCGATATTATTATAAAGGTAAAAACGGTTTTTATTCTTTCGGCTGGCCCGATCCAAAACAATATACCTTTAACAATTTTTCCTATTCCCGCTGGGATGAAAAATCTAATATCGAAACACTAACAACTGCGGCGTACGCAAGCTGGCATGAAGAAAATAACAGTTGGGTCTTGAATGTCGGACAGGTCCAACAGCAGGAAGATGATAACAATTACCGGATCACCAACTTTATAAGCACCAAGCTCAAGTTACCAGAGCGGCCGGAAGATTTCCTTGTCCCGCCCAATAAGTCGGCTGAACAGTCACTTACCGACCTTTACCTGGAAATCAGCAGAAGCGAGGCAGACCATGAAATACGAGAAGCCTCAACTCACTTCCTTGGCCGCGTTTCCTACCTTTTCCTCGGAATACCTTTGCTATTACTCGGCTTGCCCATCCTACTCTATTCCTACCGAAAATGGGGGCGGGATCTTTCAATAGCAATTCCGGTAAGCTGCGGCCTCGCCTTTATAGCCTGGGGAATATGGGGGGCGCTACAATCCCTGGCCATTGCCGGATATGTCCCTCCAATCGTCGCCGCGGTCAGTATACATATCATTTTTTCGATCACAGGTATTTTTCTGCTCATGAAAAATGATTTTTGACCGGGTTTGACAATAAAATGGCCGCCCGGGATGCTCCCGGGCGGCCATTTTATTGTACGAAAATTTTCTGCAAGCAGCTCTATTTTTCGATGGAAATCAGCTCCACATCAAAGACGAGCACAGCATTGGGTTGGATTTTCGGGGCAGCTCCGTTTTCTCCATAAGCCAGTTCAGAGGGGATAACCAGATGTAACTTAGTTCCCGCATTCATTAACTGGAGAGCCTCACCCCACCCTTTAATCACCTGATTGACTTGAAATTGAGCCGGTTTCCCATGTTGTGCCGTACTATCAAATTCAGTTCCATCAATCAACGTTCCGGCATATTCAACTTTAACTGTATCAGTCGCCTTGGCACTCTCGCCTTCACCCTGGTTAAGAATCTGGTATTGCAAACCACTTTCGGTGACAATCACACCCTCGTTCTTTTTATTCTCTTCAAGATATGCTACCCCAGCAGCCATATTCTGAGCTTTCATTTGTTCCATTTGGGCCATCTGCTGTGCCTGCATCTTCTGGGCAAATTCTTTCTGCACAGCCACCATTTCTTCACTGGTCAGTGGCGGTGTTGCACCATTATAAGCGTCTTCTATACCGTTAATCAGAAACTCCTTCTGAATATCCCCACCAGCTCCCTTAAAGTAATTCCCCACCTCAAAGCCCATACTATAGCTGAGCTTTTCTTCAAAACTTGCCGGCGGTGCAGAATAGGACACGGCAGGTAGTGCAATACATAGTCCAAGCACTGCCGAAGCAAAATATTTTTTCATCAGAAACTCCTCCTAGGAAGTTTTATCTTTTACAGCATTTACGACAAAAAAGTCGCTTTAAGTCTTTATAATCAACGTATGCGATAGTAATAATCTCATTCTATAGAATGACCAGGGTAATTCCCCGGTTGCCCCTGTTCAGGTGCTTATCCGCTACGAGCTGGGGATAACGCCGGAGAAGCGACTTCACCGAACCAGATCGTTTGTTGAAGTCCTCACCAATTATGTAATTACTGATCAGCCCATTGCTTTTTAAATAGTCGAGCATTTTTCTGCATTCCGACCGTATTGCTCCGCCTTTACCACTCGATCCGTAACCATGGATCAGGGTGAGCACATTGACATCATTCCTCACCGAATCCTCGATTATTTCATTCATCCGGTTAAGGGCAACTTCCACAACCGGGCGACCCGCCTCCAAATTGATGGTTTTATGCACAAATTCGGTGTGTTTCACAAGCTCGGCCACATCCATCTTACTGCCACAGAACGGACACAACAGACTTGATGTTTCTCTCTTATTGCCACAGACATCGCAAACAATCTTCATTCTGCCACTTCGACCCCTTTTTTCGAGTAACTACAGCCGGCGGACGTTGATGACAGCCGGAAGTTGCCGGAGATGCTGTATCAAGATCTTGAGATGTTTGAGATTTTCTACCTCCAGGGAAATGGTCATGTCGGCTTGGTCGGTAGGCGTTGTATGAGCAGAAATGTCTACAATATTGGCATTTTCGAGATTGATGGCACTACTGATTTCAGAAAAAATTCCTCGCTTGTTTTCCGCACTGACATGTATGCCGACCTTGTAGGTTTTTTCGGCAATGCCGGACCAGGATACATCAATCCAACGCTTGGGATCGGAGCTCAGCAGATTGTGACAATTTGACTTATGCACGGAAACACCACGTCCCATGGTAATAAAACCGACTATCGGATCCCCGGGCAGTGGACTGCAGCACTGACTCACCTTTACAAGCATGCCGTCAATACCGTCGATTTTCACCCCGGCTTGATCTTTTTCGCCTTCACCTGCATGCTGCCTTACCATCTGGCTGGCAAGCTCTGCGGGTGGCAGGTCAGTCTCGAGCTGGTCGCTTTCCCTGCGCAGCTCTGCAGGCAGGAGGCCTTTGATCAGGTTCTGAACAGTAATCGTCCCGCTACCGACTTTGACAAGCAGGTCATCGAGGGAATTACAGCGCAACTGTTTGAGTATTAAACGGATATGACCACTTTTGATGATTTTTTTAAGTGAAGTGTCATGTTTTTTAATCTCCCTTTCGCAAATCTCCCGTCCAAGTTTCAGCGCCTTGTCCTTGTCCTCTCGTCTCAGCCAGGAACGTATTCTGGTTCGTGCCCGGCTGGTTTTGACGAGATCAAGCCACCCTCTTCTGGGAACCTGGGTGGGAGAGGTCATGATCTCTACGATATCCCCGGTCTGCAATTGGTATTTCAGCGGGACCTGACGACCATTGACCCTTGCCGAAACGCAACGATCACCAACTTCAGTGTGGATCGAGTAGGCAAAATCGATGGGACAGCTCGCCGAGGGGAATTCTTTCACATCTCCTGTCGGGGTCAGTGCATAAACTTCCGGATCATATAGTTCCCCGACAAGACTATCGAGAAACTCCCTCGGATCCTCAAGCTTCTGGAGGGAGGTAACAAGTTGTTTTAGTTCACGGAAAAGTTTTACATCTTTTTTGTTGACCTTTTGCCCTTCTTTATAGGCCCAGTGCGCAGCAACCCCTTCCTGAGCGACCCGGTCCATCTGATCGGTACGTATCTGAATCTCAATAAAATGATCACGGGGACCGACGACCGTTGTATGCATGGACTGATAGTTATTTGCCTTTGGTACGGAGATAAAGTCCTTAATACGCCCCGGAACCGGAGACCAGTTAGCATGAATGGTACCAAGTGCCTCGTAACACTCGTTGACATTTTCGACAATAATTCTGAAAGCGACTTTATCATAGACCCGCTCAAGAGGGATATTCTGAGCAATCAACTTTTTATAGATGGAATAGATATGCTTTGGTCGACCGATAATACGGATCGGAATGATATTACTTTCCCCCAGCTTTTTTTGGAGGATTTTAATGACTTCATCAACATATCGCTGACGTTCATCGAGAGAACTTTCCAGCTTATGGGTAAGTTCGTTGTAATCCTCTGGATGGAGAAACTTGAAAGCATTATCCTCAAGCTCACGCTTGAGCCAGTCGATACCGAGACGACTTGCCAGTGGAGCATAGACATCCATGGTTTCCCTGGCCATATCGATTTGCTGTTCCTCATCGACCATATCAACCACTAGTATATCGAGCAAACGATCAACCAGCTTTACCAAAAGAACCCGAATATCAGTGGCTATAGCCAGCAGCATTCTTCGTAGATTGTCCGCCTGACTTGCCAGCTTACTGTTTGATGTAACCTTGGTTATTTTAGTAGATCCTTCAACAATGTTCGCTACATCCTTGCCAAATTTTTCATCAAGCTCCTTAACGGTCACTCCTTCTTTTAAAACACCATGGAGCAGACCGGCCAGAATAGTGTCGAGATCAAGGTGCATGGAGGCAAGAGTTGATGCCACCTCCAACAAATGGAGAATGTACAACTCTCCGGAAAAATGCCTCCGCCCTTGATGAACCCTAACAACCATCTCCCACGCCTCATCAATTGGAGACAGGTCCACGCCGTGTAAATAGTTTGCCGCCAGAGTTTTCAGCCCGTTAGGGTTTAATACAGATACATATGTCATGAACAGCTTTTCGTTTATTTACTGAGTTCAGCAAGAATTGTTGTCTGTAGACTCCTGACAGTTTCTTCCGGTGTCAACTCTTGAATAGTACCATCCTTGCGGCACTTTATTTCCAGCGTTCCATTTTTCAGGAAACTCTTGCCGACTGTAACGCGATAAGGAATTCCCAACAAATCTGCATCTTTAAATTTAAACCCCGGTCGTTCATCCCGGTCATCGATCAGCACCTCGAGGCCCGCCGTCTGCAAATCTCTATAGAGTGTTTCGGCGGCGGTGTTGATTGTCTCATCGTTCACCCCAAGATTTACAATGATCACGGTATACGGTGCAAGAGGAACGGGAAAGATAATACCGTTTTCGTCGTGATTCTGTTCGATAGCAGCAGCAACAATACGGCTGACACCAATGCCGTAACAGCCCATGACAAAGTATTTTTCCTTCCCATCCCTATCTTGAAAGGTTGCATTCATCGATTCGGAGTACCCGGTGCCCAATTTAAAAACATGCCCGACCTCGATACCTTCGGTTGTATCAAGTTTCCCGCCGCATTCCGGGCAGGGATCAGAGGTAGTGATCTGCCGCAGATCTGCCACAGCTTCTACCTGAAAATCACGCTCAAAATTAACGTTTTTCAGATGGTAGTTCTTCTCGTTACCCCCGACATAAAAGTTCTGCATCACCGCTACTTCCTGGTCGGCAACTGTGCGAATTTTAATACTTACCGGCCCCAGGTATCCGGTTGGGACACCGGTTGCCTCAAAGACCTCCTTATCATCGGCCAGTTCCACATCGGCGACACCAAGCAGGTTTTTCAGTTTCACCTCCTCGACTTCCCGATCACCGCGTACCAGCACGGCAACAGGCTTTCCATCCGCCTTATACACCATGGTTTTCACCAGCTGCTTTGGCTCAATGCTTAAAAAATCACAGACCGCATCAACCTTTCGCTTCCCCGGAGTTTCAATTTTTTCCAATTCAGCTGGAGCTTGTGCCTGATCATCTTCCACAAGTTTGACCACTGCTTTTTCCATATTAGCGGCGTACTCGCAATCTTTGCAGACCACGATGGTATCTTCCCCGGTATCGGCAAGCACCATAAACTCATGGGAAAAACTGCCGCCTATCGCCCCGGAATCGGCTTGAACGGCACGAAAAGAAAGACCGCAACGGGTAAAAATTTTCTTATATGCCTCATACATTTTCATGTAGGAAACCCCGGCGGCCTCATCACTCACGTCAAAGGAGTAGGCATCCTTCATCACGAACTCCCGGCCCCTCATGAGACCAAACCTCGGCCGAATCTCGTCGCGGAACTTGGTCTGAATCTGGTACAGATTAATGGGAAGATTCCTGTAGGAGTGTAATTCCTTGCGGGCGATATCAGTAATCACTTCCTCATGCGTCGGTCCCAGGCATGATTCTCTGTCATGGCGATCACGGAATCTCACCAGTTCCGGTCCGTATTTTTCGTACCTGCCCGTTTCCCTCCACATATCTGCAGGTTGAACCATCGGCATGAGCAATTCCTGGGCTCCAGCCCTGTTCATTTCCTCCCGCACAATATTTTCAACTTTACGCATGGCAGCAAGGCCAATCGGAAGATAGCTATAGATACCAGCAGTAAGCTTACGAATGAACCCCGCTCTCAGCAAGAGTCTATGACTTACCACCTCAGCTTCAGCGGGCGTTTCTTTAAGAGTCGGCAACAATGTCTGTGAATAACGCATATCATTTTTTTTTGATGCAGGATTAATCTTATGAAAAGGAACAAGCCACCAACGGGTAGCTGGAAACATAGCAGAAATGCAGATTAGCTTTTAGCAGAATTACGCTCTTTTTGCCCCTCTTCTTCCATCTTTTTCAACTCGGCCATAAAAATATTCAGCAGGTCATCTTCATGAACCTTTTTCCAAACTTCGCCTTTCTTGAAAATTATACCAACACCATTCCCACCCGCTACGCCTATATCAGCCTGTCTGGCCTCACCAGGACCATTAACAACACAGCCCATGACTGCGACTTTCAACGGCGTCTCCATTGTCTGGACAAATCGTTCCACCTCTTCTGCCAGTCCGAAGAGATCTATCTGGGTTCGACCACATGTTGGACAGGAAATCAGCTCTGGCCCTCGTTCACGGATTTTCAGGGAACGTAGTAGCTCAAATCCGACCCGAACCTCCTCCACCGGATCACGGGTAAGAGAAATCCTGAAGGTGTCTCCAATGCCTTTACTCAGAAGAATCCCCAGGGCAACACTTGACTTAACGGTCCCGGCAATAAGCCCACCGGCTTCGGTGACCCCAAGATGCAGGGGGTAGTCTGTGGTTTTTGATAACTGCTGGTAGCTGTTGATCGTGGTCAGTACATCGGCCGATTTGATCGAAATCTTTATTTTGTCATAACCATGTTTTTCAACCAGCCTGACGTTCCGCATGGCACTCTCAATCAAGGCCTCGGCATTGTCAGGAGTGGGATAACCATGTGTTTTCAGAAGATCCTTTTCGATGGATCCGCTGTTCACCCCGACCCGAATCGGCACCCCATGCAGTTTAGCCGCAGCAACGACTAAGGCGATTTTCTCTTCTCCGCCGAGATTGCCCGGATTGATCCGAATACCATCGGCACCGTTTTCCATAGCTGCGATGGCCAATCGGGAATCAAAGTGAATATCCGCAATCAGGGGAATAGAAATTTTTTCTTGAATGGCCTTAATAGCCAAAGCTGCCTCATTGTCTAAAACCGCAACGCGTACGATATCACAACCGGCAGCCTGTAGACGACAAATCTGCGCAACGGTTTGTTCCACATCCCTGGTGTCGGTGTTGGTCATCGACTGCACACTGATGGGACTGTCTCCACCTACGGCAACCCCGCCAACCTGGATTTGTTTTGTTTTACGCCTGATAATCATTACTTAGCAAGTTTTTTCTGCATTTTGGCTTTTTTTTGCAATAGATTGAGTTCCGCGTCCGAGCTTCTTATATAGACTGGCACCGCATCTGCCACATCAAGTTGTTCCCCCAAATCAAGCATCTCTCCGGCAAGCAGACCTAAAGATGAGGCTGACGGCTCATGCAACTGGGAGGGTGCAAAGATAACCTTTTCTCTGAGCAATCTTTTAAACAGATGACGATACACCATTGCTCCGTCACCTACCATGATAACCGGCTCAGAAATAGAGCAAGCAAGTTTTTCGGGTGCCATCACCGTCATGTCACTTACCCGTTCGGAGAGCCCGTTACCATTACAGCGATAAAAAGCAGCGTAGACTTCCTTTTTGCGCGCATCAAGAACTGTGCAGATGAGGTATGGAGTGACGCATTTTGCCGCAAGTGAATCAAGGGTGGAAACACCAAGCAGGGCTTTTCCGGCAGCTGCCGCCAGACCTTTTGCAGTAGCCATTCCGATTCTGAGGCCGGTAAAACTGCCTGGCCCCAGGCTCACCCCTATTCCTGCAATTGACGTCCAGTCAACTGCGGCTTCCTTCATGAGATAGTCAATTGCCGTGAAGAGGCGCCGTGAATGCGTCACATTGCCGGTAAGACTGAGAGAAGCAATCACCCTCCCGTCTTTTCTGGTTCCAGAAGTAAGGGCAACCGCGCTACAGGGGGTCGCAGTATCCATCGACAGTATTAACGGCTGCTGGCAATCCATCAATGAAACAGCCTGACTATATCGTTGTAGAAGACAAAGATCATAAGCGAACCGAGAAGGCCGATGCCCACTTGCTGGGCAATAATCTGCGCCCGCTCGTTCATCGGTTTCCGCCGCACACCCTCAATGGTCAAAAAGACAAGGTGCCCACCATCAAGTACAGGAATCGGCAAGAGGTTCAGAATACCCAGGTTAACACTGAGCAGACTCATGAAATAGATGAGATTTAACCACCCTGCCTTCATCTGTTCTCCGGCAATCTGGGCGATGAGTATAGGGCCGCCTATCTCTGAGGCAGGAACAACTTGCTGAACAATTTTAATAAAGCCCATAACTGTCAGGGAAATATACATCCAGGTTTGGAGGCAGGCACTCTGAAATGCACCGAGGATATTACTCTTTTCGTAGGTGAGCTCATCGGCTTTCATAATGCCAATCATAAAACGCGTCTCGACTTCTTCGCCGAAAACATTTTTGACAGTATCAATCGCCGGTAAGATCTCTAAGGTCAAACGTTCGCTCCCTCGAAGTACAACCACACTAATGAGTTTGCCTTCGCTGCTTTTTACTGCTTCAAGTACGTCCAGCCAGCCTATAGTCTCCCTGTTATCAATGTACAAAATGATATCATCAGTCTGCATCCCTGCAAGAGCTGCGGGAGAATTTTCGTTTACCTTACCAATTCGGGTGGTATCGACAGCCGTCGGGATACCGACGAAGGTGAACACCATAAAAAACAGCACAACCGAAAAAATAAGATTAAAGAGCGGTCCGGCCAGGACGACCAGAAACCTCTGCCATACGGGTTTGTGAGCAAAGGACACATTTTTGTCCTCACTGGCTATCTGCTGGTCGTCTGGATTTTCCCCGAACATTTTGACAAAGCCGCCAAGTGGAAATGCAGAAATGACGTATTCGGTGTCACCTATTACCTTGCCGGCAACTCGCGGTCCAAACCCAAGAGAAAATTTCAAAACACGAACGCCGAATAACTTAGCAAAGGTAAAATGTCCAAGTTCGTGGACAAAGATAAGAAGTCCAAGAACCAGAATAAATGAAAATAGAGTAGTCATAGTAAAAATCGAGTACCAGGTAAACGTCGCTGGAATCCAGAAACGCGGATTAATAAGTTTAGTGCCTTACTACAGAACACATGTCATTCAGTTCAATACCCCCTCGAGGGGTGCTCTTTTCAGTACCCCTTGAGGGGTATAAAAAACAAGAAATCTGAAGAGTGTATTAAAATTAGAAACTAGAATATACCACCAAGGCACTTACCCCGGCTTATTTCCCCGTTTACCGGGGTTAGTGCCTTACTCCAGCTTTCCTTTCCAAAAACTAGCAATCTGGAGGTGTTACAGGAATTATTTTTTATTCTCAATGAGCAGATGGGCTTCTCGCCTGGCAGCAGCATCTGCCCCAAGAATATCCTCAAGAATGTCCCCACTGCCCTGATATACAGTATCCATTGTTCTGGCTACTGTCTCCGCAATTTGTGGAAATGTAATCTTCGATTCAAGAAATGCTTCCACGGCTATTTCATTTGCACTATTGAGCACTGCCGGCAGAACGCCACCACCCTCAAGTGCTGAAAATGCCAGCTTCAGGGCAGGAAAGCTCAGATAATCAGGTTCCAGAAACTCAAGCACACCACACTCGGCCAGGTTAAGCGGTTGTAGTTGGAGGGGGAGCCTGGAAGGATAGGAGAGTGCGTAAGATATAGGAATACGCATATCAGGAATCCCAAGCTGTGCCAGGACAGAACCATCCATATATTCCACCAGGGAATGAACTACCGATTGGGGATGTACAACCACCTCGATTGCGTCGCCCTCCACCCCAAAAAGCCATTTGGCCTCAATAACTTCAAGTCCTTTATTCATCAGAGTTGCAGAGTCAATGGAAATTTTTCTGCCCATACTCCAGTTAGGATGATTAAGGGCCTGCTCTCTGGTAACAAGCTGCAACTGTTGCTGGTTCTTACCCCGAAAAGGTCCACCAGACGCGGTGAGAATGATTTTTTTCAAGTCTTCTCTTCGACCAGCCTCAAGTGCTTGAAAAATTGCCGAATGTTCCGAGTCAACAGGAAGGAGTCTGACTCCTTTTTCCTTAACGGCCGTCATGACGATTTTACCAGCCATGACAAGAGTCTCTTTGTTGGCAAGACCAATATCCTTGCCAGCCTCTATGGCTGCAAGCGTTGGCAACAGTCCGGCTGCACCGACAATTGCAGAAAGAGTAAAATCGGCTGATGTGAAAGCCGCCACAAGTATATTTCCCTCGGTACCGTGCACAACTCTGTCGTGATATTTGGCAGGTAAAAGAGTGCGTAGGGTATGCGCTCTCTTTTCATCACATACAGAGATTAACTCAGGATTAAATTCGCTTACCTGTTCAGCCAGTCTTTGTACATTGGTCCAGGCTGCCAGGGCGACAACCTTGTATCGTTCAGGAAACTGTCTGATAACGTCGAGCACATTCACGCCAATGGAACCGGTCGAGCCCAACAGAGAAATACACCTCATTATAACACCGGGAATACGAGAAGATTATAGAGTACCGGGCAAACAAAAAGCAGTGAATCAACTCGATCAAGAATCCCGCCATGTCCCGCCAGACAACTGCCGGAATCCTTGGTGGACGTCCCCCGTTTGATAATCGATTCGGTAAGGTCTCCAGCAATGCCGACAATACCTAAGAGAACTGCAGCCCCAATGAGGAAAAACCAGTTGAAGGCCGGCAATAGCAACACTGCAAAAAGTACCGCTCCTAAAAGGCCACACAAAACACCGCCTACTGCTCCCTCGACGGTTTTATTGGGGCTAATGTTTGGGCAAAGTTTAATGTTGCCTATCGCCTTGCCCACAAAATAAGCACCACTGTCGGAACACGCGGTTATGGCAGAAGCGATTATCAGCCAACTGGCACCCTCTGGTAAAAACCTCAACAGTACAAGGTGCGCTCCGAGTAGTCCAATGTAGACGACTCCAAAAGCCAGGCGACAGAAGAGATTGTAGCTATCGACAATATTTTTGTAACTATATAAAAAATAGCAGGTAAGGGCCAAGAAGGATCCAAGTATTGCAGGGACAAGACTAGAGGTATTGGGACTCAGACAAGTGACAACAACCGGTGCGGCCAAAATAACATTGAGGAGCCAGCGTTCGGGGAGAATCATACTCCGTGCATCTGCCATTTTCACATACTCATTGGAATCCAGCAGTACGACCAGGACGATGATGAAACAAAACAGTTGTGTCGATCCTATCAGCAGCAAGAGGAGCCAGAAACCAGCAATTAACAGCCCAGGGACGATACGTTCCATAATCTATTGAGAATGCAGTTGATCGCCTGTGCGCCCAAACCGTCTCTCTCGAGACTGATAGTCCGAGAGTGCCTGCAAAAACACCTCTTTGCGAAAATCTGGCCACATGGTATCGGTAAAATATATTTCAGCGTAGGATAATTGCCACAGGAGAAAATTAGACAATCTCGCTTCACCTCCTGTGCGTATTAGCAGATCTGGATCCGGCATTAGGCAGGTATCAAGATTTTCGGCAATTGTCTGATCAGATATCTGTTCGACAGACATGTCACCCTGCATGCAAAGTGTACTTATCCTTCTCACCGCCCGAACAATTTCGTCACGGCTACCATAACTGAGCGCAAGATTCAGGGTGAGTTTGGAGTTAGCCGAAGTTGCCTGAATACCTCTTACCAATGAGTCACGAACCGCATCAGGCAAACGTTGCCTGTCGCCGATAGAAATGAGGCGGATATCATTCTTTTGCATCCGGGGAATTTCCAACTCAAGGTATTTTTTCAAGATAGACATTAAGCCGGTTACTTCCTGCACAGGTCGACGCCAGTTTTCAGACGAAAATGCATACAGGGTAAGATACTCTATGCCGATTTCCCGACAAGTTTCCACAATGTTCCGGACAGATTCAGCTCCGGCCCTATGACCAAACAACCTTGGCTGTCTTCTTTTCTGGGCCCACCTGCCATTTCCGTCCATTATAATGGCAACGTGACGGGGCAATAGATTCAAATCAAGTGAGGAGATACCAGACATATGGGCCCTGGGATAATATGGTTTGCAAAAATGAGTGCAAATTCGTTGAGAGAGGAATCAAACTTCCATTACTTCTTTTTCTTTGTTAGCTGTAATTTCATCAATTTGTTTAATATACGAATCTGTTTCACTCTGCGCTTCATCCTGGTATTTAAACAATTCGTCCTCGGAGATCTCCTTGTCCTTTTTCTGTTTCTTTAGGATTTCAATTGCCTCTCTTCGGATATTGCGAATCGCTACACGAAATTCCTCTGCAACCTTCCTTGAGGATTTTACTAATTCCTTGCGACGTTCTTCAGTCAACTGGGGGATGTTCAGACGAATGACCTTGCCATCACCGATTGGGTTAAGCCCTATATCGGATTTGAGGATGGCCTTCTCTATGGCCGCCAGCATCTGAGGATCCCAAGGCTGAATGACAAGCATTCTGCTCTCTGGGATTGTGATGGTGCCAACCTGATTAAGAGGCATGGAACTTCCATAGGCATCAACCGAAATACCATCCAGAATGGCAAGGGAAGCCCTTCCGGTACGAACCTTGGACAATTCCTTTTTAAAAGCGTCAACACTCTTTTCCATCTTATCAGACGATTCCAGGACCACTTCATTCATGATTCCACCTCTATTTTCAGATCAGTTATTCGATCAGGATTTATGATGTTATCAGCGTACCGACATTTTCACCCTTGGCAGCACGTTTTATATTTCCGGATACCGCCATGTCCAGGACCATGATAGGAAGGTTATCTTCTTTAGCCAAGGCAATTCCAGCGGCATCTATTACCCGTAAACCTTTCTGCAAGACATCATCATAGGTAAGACGTTCAAACTTGACCGCCTCAGGATAGAGTACAGGATCCATATCGTACACTCCATCCACCTTGGTCGCTTTAATAACAACGTCGGCATCAATTTCCAGGGCTCTTAGTACGCCGGCAGAATCTGTAGTGAAATAGGGGTTCCCCGTTCCGGCTGCAAAAATCACGACCCTTCCTTTTTCGAGATGTCTGGTCGCCCTTCGTCGAATATAAGGCTCAGAAACAGATTGCATAGGTATTGCAGACATGACCCGAGTAATGACTCCAGCTCTTTCAAGGGCGTCCTGCATTGCCAGACTATTTATAACCGTGGCAAGCATACCCATATTATCAGCTGTAGTACGATCCATGCCTTTACTCGCTCCAGCAACTCCTCTAAAAATGTTTCCAGCACCTATCACCAGCCCAAGCTCGACACCAGTCCCTACCACTTCTTTCACTTCATCAGCAACAAACTCAAGTACTTTAGTATTGATGCCATAAGAATCGTTCCCCATGAGAGCCTCACCACTGATTTTCAGCAGTATTCTCTTGTACTGTAACTTATCGGACATATAATTTTCCTTGAAAAGAAATTTATCGAGATGAAGGCTAATTATTATAAGCAGGTGGGCGACCTTTGCCACCTGCTTGGAACAAATTATTAAACCCCAATCTATGAGCCCGTTGATTTACGGCCTTTTCGCCCGATCTCCGCCTTATGTGAAAAAAATAATCCTCGAAGATAAGCGAGTATAACGAGACTTCGATATCAACTATATGTCTCCGGTTATTTTTTCCACATGCGTTGATATCGAACGAAAATTCTCATAAATCAACAGACTCATCTATTCAACCCCAATCTGAAAACGGGCAAATTTCTTTATTGAGATATTTTCTCCTATGCGTCCAACAAGTTCGTTCAGAATATCCTGAATGGACAGGTCCGGATTTTTAACAAATTTCTGATCAAGCAAAACAATCTCTGCAAGGAATTTTTCGATCTTACCAGAAACCATCTTCTCAACAATTGCTTCAGGTTTACCCGAGTCAAGAGCCTGCTGCACGTAGATATCTTTTTCACGGGAAACCACATCAGCCGGCACTTCCTCTCTGGTGATGGCAACGGGGCTAGATGCAGCAATGTACATAGCTACATCACGCGCAAATCCTTTAAAATCATCGTTTTTTGCTACAAAATCAGTTTCGCAACCCAGCTCCACCATTACACCCAGCTTGCCACCTGCATGGATATAGGTTGCGATCACCCCTTCACTCGTGGCTCGACCTGCTCTTTTTGCAGCAACAGCTAATCCTTTCTGACGAAGCAAATCGACTGCTTTTTCCATATCACCATCGGTTTTTTCAAGGGCCTTTTTACAGTCCATCATGCCAGCTTGAGTTTTATCCCGCAGATCTTTTACCATCTTACTAGTAATTGACATGGTAAATCTCCTTTGTGTTTCTTTGAGTAATATTTTTGTTTTTCATAACAACACTAAAAGTTGCACTGAAAAATGATTCATGACATATATATATATATACGAAAAAGGGGCGGTCACAAGACAGCCCCTTTTAATTAAAAATAGATACCTTTACCAAAGCCTGCCGAGACGAACTCTGATAAAATTACGCTTCAGTTTCTGTTGTACCACCTTCGACTTCGCCGGCAATTTCACTTTCTACTTCACCCATTGAAGCAGCAATAGCTTCCTCGGACGCATTTTCACCGTCACGAGCTGCTTGACCTTTCAGCACAGCTTCAGCAATGTGCAGACTGATAAGGCGGATCGATCTGATAGCATCATCGTTTCCGGGAATTACAAAATCTATGTTATCAGGATCACAGTTGGTATCAGCCATCGCAACTACAGGTATACCAAGCTTTACAGCTTCATTTACCGCAATAGTTTCCTTACGAGGATCGACAACAAACATAACGGAAGGCAAGGAACGCATATTTTTTATGCCTCCGACGTTTCTTTCAAGCTTAATTCGTTCTTTTCCCATAAGAAGAATCTCTTTTTTGGGAAATCGATTTATTGAGCCGTCGGCTTGCATGGATTCTATTGATTTAAGTCTATCAATGCTGTTTTTGATGGTTTGGAAATTTGTGAGCATCCCACCAAGCCAGCGATGATCTACATAATACATGCCTGCACGTTTCGCTTCATCGCTGATAATAACCTGGGCCTGTCGCTTTGTTCCTACGAAAAGAACCGAGCCACCATTTTTAACTTCTTCAGTGATAAAATCGCATGCTTTATCGAAAAGTCGTTTGGTGACATCCAGATTGATAATGTAGATTCCATTACGAGGCCCGTAGATATAGGGCTTCATTTTAGGGTTCCAGCGCCTGGTTTGATGACCAAAATGAACACCGGCCTTCAGCATGTCTTTAACTGTTGCACTTGACATAATTTTCTCCGTTTCTGGTTTTTCCTCCACCTTCTGTAATCGTGAACATCAATTCAATGTTTCCGACACCAGTTGTGAGCGAAGATGTGTGTATTTGATAGTAGGCCACTATAGCCAACTGTGTTGAAAGGACAACAAGACTGTGTACCACGAGTTACAATGTTTTGCAACTCATGGTTATAAATGAGTCTGTTGATTCATGAGATTTTTTCTTTCGATATCTAGGCAGGTGGAAAAAACAACCGGAGACATATAGTTGATATCGAAGTCTCGTTATACTCGCTTATCTTCGAGGATTATTTTTTCCACATAACGCGGAGATCGGACGAAAAGACTGTAAATCAACGGGTTCATAAATTAGGACGGGAATTTTTACTTACTCAGTAAAGAACTTTTGCCGGTAAGGATGAGTTTGAGCCACTGAAAACTGAATTTGAGCAGTTCCCCGTCTTCTTTGGCAATACGTTTTTTAAAATCCTTATCAAGTTTGAATTGTTTGAGGAGCTTATGTTGTTCAGCAAATCGTCGAAAACCGTCTATATTGTAGCAGGCCATAAAAGCCAACTGCTGCTTCTCTCCAGCAAACCCTTCACCTTTCCAGGGGTTCTGACTAAAAACAGTATCGATTTCAGCCCATAATTCATTCATGGTATTATAATCGATAAGCTTCTGATTCCTGATCCAACGGTTTACAGTCTGACAATTATCTTCATTATGACCATGACAATATGGATGCTGGGTCAAAAAATAATACTCAGCGTTGATGCTGCCGACTGTAGAACGATCGACAGCTCTCTCAAGAGGGTATGTTCTACAAGCAGAAGGTCGGTCATTATAAACGGAACATCCAGTTAGTTTTAAAAACGGACACGCCTTGTCATCATCTTCAGTAAGTTTGAGCTTTACTGTAGGAAAGTAAGGGTTATCTCCTTTATCTAGCACACTATAAGCCCGCAGGAATTCTTCAGAATCCATGCCGAGAGCTTGTTTGAGTCGAATAATATCGTATGGATAGAGAATCATATCAACATTACGACAACAAACTGTGAAGCAATCAACTCCTGGGTGGCAAGAAAATTGGAATTCAGAATTTCCTAGAGGTACCATCCCCTCGGGAAATTCTTTTATTTGATTATCCAATCGTAACCCTCCAACAATACAATGAGTATAAACAAAAAAAACTGGCTGGAACAAATGTCCCAGCCAGCCATAACGTCATTTACTTCAACACCTACTTAATTATCGGCTTCAGGAGAGCTAATTTCCTCTTCATAATCAACCAGTTCAATGATAGCCATACTAGCGTTATCACCTTTCCTGACCCCAGTTTTAAGAATCCTGGTGTACCCGCCTTTCCGTTCAGCAAAATTGTCCTTTATTTCAGTGAAAAGTTTCTCTACAACATCTTTGCTGCGTATGAATGAAAGAGCTTGTCTTCTTGAGTGCAAGTCGCCTCTTTTTGCCAGGGTAATCATTTTTTCAGCAATTGGGCGAAGCTCTTTAGCCTTTTCAGCGGTAGTGACAATACGTTCATGCTCAAACAGAGAGGTGACCATATTTCTGAACATTGCCATCCTGTGTGAAGTGGTACGTCCTAATCTTTTACCTGCAATTTTATGTCTCATCTCTATATCCTCAGCTACTGCCTAAAACCTAAAATGGTAACTTTCGTAATTTTTCTATTATTTGAAAAATAATTGCCGATAGTTGTTATACTATCCTTCTTCATTCTCTGCACGCTGATGCGGCGGAATCCAACTCTCAAACTTCATACCAAGCGTCAGGTCCATTTCGGCTAGCAGAGCCTTAATCTCGTTAAGAGACTTTCGACCGAAATTTTTTGTCTTGAGCATCTCTTGATCAGTTTTTTGTGCAAGATCGCCAATAAAATTAATATCCGCATTCTTCAGACAGTTAGCAGATCGAACTGAAAGCTCTAGATCTTCAACTGGCTTATCAAGGAAAGGATTCAAAGGTTCAGTATCCTTGCTGCTGTCCTCAACTACTTCAGGTTCAGCCTCTTCCTCATCAAAATTGATGAAAATGGTCAGTTGTTCCTTCAGAATCTTTGCCGCATAGGCGAGTGCATTCTCAGGTTTCAGACTACCATCAGTTTCAATTTCAATAATTAACTTATCATAATCTGTCTGTTGTCCGACACGAGCCTGGGAAGTGCTATACTGAATCTTCTTAACAGGTGTAAATATTGCGTCGATTGGTATCTGGCCGATAGAGAGGTTTTCCTTATCCATTTTCTCGGCGGGTTGATACCCCTTTCCCCACTCCACTGTCATCTCAGCATGAAACGAAGTATCTCCGGTCAGCGTGCAAATCACCTGATCCTTGTTCATCACTTCGACATACCCGGATTCAACAATATCACCTGCAGTAACAACACAAGGTCCGTTTTTCTCTATGATAACCTTCTGCGAATCAGGTGAATGGAGCTTGATACGTACCTGTTTGAGATTGAGTATAATCTCGCTGACATCTTCCATGATATCCTTCATGGAGGTGAACTCATGCAGCGCACCCTCGATCTTGACCGAGGTGATTGCAGCACCCTGAATCGATGACAGTAGGATGCGGCGCAAAGTATTCCCAATGGTGGTTGCAAAACCTCTTTCAAGGGGCTGGCAAATGAACTTGCCGAAGATATCAGTATATTTTTCTCTGTCAACCTCTAACTTCTCAGGTTTTATCAGCTCATGCCAGTTTCTGTGAAACGGTATTTTTTCGTCGGCAGCTTGAGTCATAGATTTCCTTCTCTGCGTTGCTACTAACTTAGTAGTATATGTCATAGTAGTATCTTCAAAATTCTTATATAGTTCATCAATAAAAGAATTTTCAAGATACTACTATTTCCCTTTTTTCAGGGTAAAACTATAATGTGTATCAAGAGTATCTGTCGTATAATCGGATTCTACCTCTAAGAGTTGTAGAACCCACCATATCATGCTCTACTATTTGGAGTAGAGTTCTACGATCAGCTGCTCCTGAATTGGCAGGGTCAGTTCTTCTCTATTTGGAAGTGCATTAACCGTGGCTTTATAGTTATCTTTATCTAGTTCAAGCCAAGTAGGTATTCCTCGCCTGACAACTGCCTCAATACTTTCATTGATGAGCGTGTTTGCACGACTTTTTTCCTTCAGTGTAATGACATCACCAGGTGATACCAGGAATGAAGGAATGTTGACTTTACGCCCATTGATAAGGATATGATTGTGACGTACCAATTGTCGCGCCTGTTTTCTCGAAGATGCAAAGCCGATGCGAAATATCGTATTGTCTAAACGCCGTTCAATAAGGATGAGCAGGTTTTCACCCGTTACACCTTTTTGCCCGTCAGCCTTTTGAAAGTTAAGACGAAACTGACCTTCGAGCATGCCATACATACTCTTCACTTTCTGCTTTTCTCTCAACTGAATAGCATAGTCGGACAACTTTTTAAATCTAGCTTGTCCATGCTGACCTGGACCAAATGCTCTTCTTTCAAAAGAACATTTATCGGAGTAACAACGGTCACCCTTGAGGTACAATTTCAAGTTTTCTCTTCTGCATCGACGGCATGCAGCACCAATATTTCTAGCCAACTTTGGCCTCCATTTTCTTTAGCACCTTATGTATTCTTTTCCAGTTTTAAAAAGAATAGTTCAAAGGTTCTTATCCCGTTCTTGTCGGCGGGGTTAGATTCTATAATAATTTTATAACCGTTATACTCTACGGCGCTTTGGAGGTTTACATCCATTATGGGGGATAGGTGTAACATCATAAATTCGACTTACCTCGAATCCAGTGTTAATGAGAGCACGTAAAGCCGCCTCCCTCCCTGGCCCAGGACCTTTAACCTTGACTTCAACCTTTCGCATACCAACATCAGCAGCTTTTTTCGCTGCATCAGCCAGTGCATTCTGCGCTGCGAAGGGTGTGCTTTTTCGTGATCCTTTAAAACCAAGGACTCCCGCGCTGCACCAGGATACAACATTTCCCTGTTTATCAGAAATAGTAACGATAGTATTGTTGAAAGTAGAATAAATAAAAACAATACCTTCAGGTATGTTCTTTTTTATTTTTCTTTTTTTAGCTACAGCCATAACTTACACCTGTATTTAGTTCAATTATTTTCGACGGCCCGCATTTCGGCGCGGTCCTTTCCGGGTACGAGCATTGGTCTTGGTCTTCTGCCCACGACACGGTAAACCCATACGATGACGGCGACCTCGATAACAACCCAAGTCTGTCAATCGCTTGATATCCATGGATACTTCTCGTCTCCGATCACCCTCAACGATGTACTCTGCTTCAAGTACCTTCCGTATCCGGTTGACATCATCACCGTCCAGATCATCGCTATTCATGGTAAATGGAAGATCTACTTTTTCAAGAATCTTTCGAGCAGAGGTCAACCCAATACCGTGTATGTAAGTTAACGCCCGATCCATATGCTTATTTTTTGGAAGGTCAATTCCTGCTATACGTGCCAAGGTACATCTCCTTAAAAGAAGTAGGTAATTAAAAGCGGCAACACTTGTTTATCCCTGCCTCTGTTTATGTTTTTTTATCTTACAGGAAACGCGAACAACACCTTTGCGCTTGAAGATTTTACAATCACTACACATTTTTTTTACAGACGCGCGTACTTTCATGATAAACAAACTCTCTATTTTTTCTTTTTGGCATTCTTTGCCCGAAACGTAACCCGCCCCCTACTAAGATCATAAGGAGAGAGTTCAATTGTAACCCGATCACCGGGCAAAATTTTAATGAAATGCATTCGCATTTTCCCGGAAATATGGGCAAGCACTTTATGACCGTTATCGAGTTCTACACGAAACATCGCATTTGGCAACGGTTCGATAATAGTGCCTTCTACTTCAATAGCTTCTTCTTTTGACATGAAATATCCTGAAAATTCAAAGTTCAGTTAAAAACGGACCAGTATAATACAACTTCTAATAAAAGAGAAGAAATATTTCGCTGGGCCACTACTTTTCCCGAGAACTCAGAATGAGCGGCCCATGTTCAGTTACAGCAATGGAGTGTTCAAAATGAGCAGATGGTTTTTTGTCATTGGTGATGACTGTCCATCCATCTCTCAGCACTTTAACTTTATGTGTACCCATGTTGACCATCGGTTCAATAGCTAGAACCATGCCAGGCAACAATCTAACAGTCCGCTCCCCCTGATAAAAATTCGGGATTTCTGGAGCTTCATGAAGTTCAGTGCCAATACCGTGTCCAACAAATTGTTTGACAACAGAAAAACCATTACCTTCAACATAACCTTGTACTGCTTTTGAGATATCACCGACCCTGTTGCCTACAACAGCCTGCTCAATACCCTTTTCCAAACCTTTTTGGGTAGCGCTCAACAATTCTTCCACTCTATGTGCTACCTTTCCAACTGGAAGTGTTATCGCTGAATCACCATAATAGCCCTTAAAAAGTACCCCGAAATCTATGGAGATTATGTCGCCTTTTTTAAGCTTTTTCTTCCTTGAAGGAATTCCGTGAACAACTTCCTCATTAACCGAAACACATAAACTGCCGGGAAAACCTCTGTAACCTTTAAAAGCAGGTTTAGCCTTTCTTGTTAAGCACAATTTTTCGGCCAGGTTATCTAGTTCCCAAGTGGTAATCCCAGCCTCAACTACATTTTGAAGCATCGACAGAGTTTCAGCGACAATCAAATTCGCTTCATGCATGAGCAGAATTTCATCGGCGGTTTTAATGACGATCTTCCTGCCCCGATTGGTCACATCGGATGCGGTCACTTTTCTTACCTGCGTCCTTTAATCTTGCCCTGTTTCATAAAACCTTCATAATTACGCATATGTAAATGAGATTCTATCTGCGAGATGGTATCAATTCCAACACCGACAACAATTAACAGCGCTGTGCCCCCAAAGAAGAAGGGAATATTGAATTGAGAAATCATAATTGTCGGTAAAACACAGACCGTACTAAGATAAATAGCACCTACTACAGTAAGGCGCGTGAGTACCTTATCAATAAATTCGGCTGTTTTTTTACCTGGACGAATTCCAGGTACAAAGCCACCATTTTTTTTCAGATTTTCAGCAACATCTTCAGGTTTGAAAGTTACAGCCGTATAAAAGAAACAGAAGAACACAATCATTCCAACGTAACAAATATAATAATATACAGTACCAGGCGACATAGCGGCAGAAACCCGCTGCACCCAATCAATTTGGATGAAACTACCGATAGTAGCAGGAAACATCATAATAGAAGAGGCGAAAATCGGCGGAATAACACCTGAGATGTTTATTTTCAGGGGCAGATGTGAACTCTGCCCACCATACACCTTTCTGCCAACCACCCTTTTGGCGTACTGTATTGGTATTCTTCTCTGTGAAGTCTCAAAAAATACGATGGTGGCTATTACAGCAAGCATGAACAGCACAAGAAAAGGGACAAAAAACAATGAAATTTCACCGGCTTTGACCAATTGTATGGAATTGACAATTGCTGCAGGTCCACGAGCTACAATACCGGCAAAGATTATCAGAGAAATACCATTACCAATTCCCCTTTCCGTCATTTGTTCCCCAAGCCACATGATAAAAGCTGTTCCGGAAGTGAGTGTCAGCATGGTCATGAGTTTGAACTGGATTCCAGGAACTAGAACTATCGCTTCTCCTCCTGGTCCGGTCATACCTTCGAGTCCAACGGCAATAAACGTCCCCTGTATGATACTTAAAAATACAGTTCCGTATCTGGTGTATTGAGTGATCTTTCTGTTGCCGGCCTGGCCTTCCTTTTTTAATGCTTCGAGTTGTGGTATGACCACAGTCAATAATTGGATAATAATAGAAGCACTAATGTATGGCATGATACCTAGCGCGAAGATTGAAAAATTCTCCAAGGCACCACCAGAAAACATATTAAACATGCCAAACAGAGTACCAGCATTCTGGGTAAAAAAAGCCGATAACGCTTCGCCGTTGATTCCAGGAGTTGGGATTTGTACTCCCATCCTGTAAACGGCAAGCATGATAAGCGTGAACAACACACGCCTACGTAACTCTGGTACATTTGCAGCACTCTGCAATCCACTCATTATTAATACCTATTTGCAATGCTACTATATAAATGTTTCTCTGATCTCTTTAGCACCTTAGGAATTGCTTTCCATCTTGT